>CAYUNA010000001.1:0-41127 GCA_964445895.1 uncultured Saprospiraceae bacterium
TTTACTAAAAATCAGAGATGAGAATGGGATAATTGCCATTCACAAAGTATTGATTCTGTAATTAAACAATAACATTGAAAGCCGTTGTACTCTTATCAAGTGCAACGGCTTTCGTCGTTAAATCTAATACCATGAACAAATATAGTATTATCTTATATCTCCTTTTGTTTTCAGTTTTCACCGCAACTGCTCAACCTAATTCCGACCAATTCAGAGATAATGTTTGGATTTTAGGATATGATTTTAATAGCAGTACACCAGAAATTCCAGGTGTTTTTCTTAACTTCGCTAATGATACACTTGAAATTATTGAAGTAGAAGATAAAGCAATAGAATTAGGTAAGACTAATACAAGTATTTGTGATGAAAATGGAAATTTGTTACTTTATTCTAATGGATGTAGCATTGCTGATTTTAGTGAAAATATTATAGTAGGCGGAGAAATAATTAACAATGGTATTTATCACAATACCTACTGTGATGGACTTGGTTATTATTCGGTAGCACAAGGAATAACCAACTTTTTTCAACCAGAATCAAATGATACGATTTTATTGGTTCATCAAAAAATAGATACTCATTCATTCGGCCCAGCAGTTAGTGATATTTTATTATCAAAAGTAATAATAGATAGTGAACAAAACTTATCAACTATTTCTGCTGATGAAAAAATACTATCAGATACAATTTTAGCCAGTCATCTTTCAGTTTGCCGACATGGAAATGGAAAAGACTGGTGGTTATTTTGTTCTGAACTATTCTCTACTAATCAATATAGCCTATTATTCACATCTAATGGCATTGTAGGCCCATTCGAGCAAAGCATTGGAGATACTGCACAATTAGGAGGAAATGGTTCTGGTGGTAGTGTTTTTTCCCCAGACGGCACAAAATACGTTAAATATGATATTAAATCAAATATTCAAATTTTTGACTTTGATAGATGTACAGGTATTTTGAGTAATTATATACAAATACCCATTCAAGATTTATCTGATACTGTTTTTGCGGCAGGAATTGCTATCTCTCCTAATTCTCGTTTTTTATATGCGTCTTCTACGAATTTGATTTATCAATTTGATTTAGAAAGTTCTGATATTGAAGCATCCAAAATAATTGTAGCAGAATATGATGGTTTTATAGACTCTTTTGGACAAACTACCTATTTTTATATGGCAGAGTTAGCACCTAATGGTAAAATTTATATTTCGAGTAATGGAGGAAAACAAATTTTACATATTATTCATAGTCCAAATGAGCAAGGAATGGCCTGTAATGTAGAGCAACATGGAATTATTTTTAATAATTATATGTCAGGAGGTCTTCCCCACTTTCCCAATTTCCGTCTCGGACCAATCGTAGAAATTCAACCCAACTTCAATACAATTATCAATAATGACACGGTGCAGTTTTTCAACAACACCATCGGCGGTACAGATTTTCATTGGGATTTTGGAGATAATGTAACAAGTGTTGCAGCTTCACCAGAGCATATTTATGAAGAGCCAGGGCAGTACATTGTCACTTTAACAGCTATGGAAAGTTGCGTAGAGGAAGTTTTTACCGATACCTTAAATGTTATTTTTACAGATGTAAATGAAACATTTTCAACTCAGCAAACAGCAGTTTATCCAAATCCAAATCATGGTACTTTTATCATTGATTTTTTAGATAGGTACTCAAAAAATAGTACTTGGAGTTTGACTGATACTTTCGGAAAAGTCCTCCAATCTGGACAATTTACCCAATCCAAAGAAGAAATCTCTACTAAAAATATATCTGCTGGTCTTTATTTACTAAAAATCAGAGATGAGAATGGGATAATTAGTATTCATAAAGTATTGATTTTATAAAAAATATTGTCTTTTAAATATCCAATTTCAAAGCTATCAAAAATCACAAAACTGACTACCCATTACACCACTACCCAAGAGTCTAATAATCAGTTAAATATCTGATTTTTGCTCCTTTTATACACTTTTCAGTACCCACTCTTACTTATAGTGGGTAGTCTTGAAATAGCATAAGTTTGAAAATTTTTCAGAAGATAAAGCGACCAATTGTACTATTCCATGATGCTTCCCCCTACCGATTGCTGATATTTTCGATGAGAGTCATAAAAAAGGGGCTTTTGGATAAAAGCAATTTTACACCTATCCAAAAACCCCTTACATAATTTCTAAAACAACTACCGTTTCAGAAATGCCGTAATCTCCATTGCCGCCGAAGCCACCGCCAATTTTCCATCAGATTTGTTAATAGCATCCAAAACCTTCGTAAAAATCAAATGCTTAGTACCACGACGTTTCTTGAAGTCCACCACATAACGCAAGGTAAACGTTATCCAATTTTCATCAAAAGCCATCGTCACCATTGGAGCAACTTGGGCATTTTCCACCATTAGCTTTTCGGTCATTTTTGCCCAATCTTGTTCGGCTGCTTTGGCAAAATCTCCATTCACTTCATTAAGTATTTCTGTGAATTTTTGTCGGGCATATTCGTAATCACCTTCCGTTTTGATGGGAATGGTCACTTCATCCCAGAGAAACGGAAAATCACCCGAATAGTTATAGACAGGCTCTTTGAAAATAAAACTGTTGGCGATACGCACAATTTTACCATTATAAAGGTCGCCATTGACCCAATCGCCAATCTGCATCATCGAAGTACGCAAAACGCCAATATCTACTACATCGCCCTTGATACCGCCGAGCATCACACGGTCGCCTACCTTGTAGAAGTTAGAAAAATTAATGGCAACGAATCCCGCGATACTGGCAATGACTTCCTGCAAGGCGAAGGCGATACCTGCACCCGCAACCCCTAAGAAAACGGTCAATCCTGATAACTGGCTACTGTAAATCACCATTATCATCAGCGCAATTAGAATGTAACCGATGTAGCCAACAAATTTCCTGATTTTGTAGCGGCTATTGGTTTCTTTGACGTAACGGGGAATAATATTTTTAACCAATCCCGTGATGGTAAAAATGATAAATGCGCCGATGATAACCGCCGCTAATTTTTGGAAAGTCGGGTCTTCAAAATATGCTGTAAATTCTTCCATGATTAATCGTTTTTCGTTTTAAAATCTATGCTTCGTTTGTAGGTTTATTAGTAGAATTATCCACCTTAAACGCAGGTGCTTTGTAATCTTTCTTCAAGTAATTTTGCGGCACTGCCATCTGATTACCATCCCGTACCGCCATATAATGCGACGACATAATCTCCAAGCCTGCTTCATTAAACACATCCTGAATATTGGCGTGAAGATTAGAATAAATTTTGGAAATTTTATGACTATCTTTGGTATAAACGTTCAACTCATACGCCACATACCAATCATCAAGGCTTTTTTGTAGTACAAAGGGCTTGGGTTCTTTCTCTACTAAATCCGTTCTCAAAGCTGCATCTTCCAACAACTGATGAACTTGTGTCCAGGGGACATCGTAACCAATAGTGATAGTCGTTGGCAAAATTAAGCCTTGTTCCTCTGCCAAAGTAGAATAATTGACGACACCACCGCCTAATAGGATGGCGTTGGGAATAGTGGTTTCTTCATTCTTGGTTGTCTTTACCCTGGTGACTAATAAATTCCGACTAATGACGCTACCCGAAATATTGTTGATTTTCACAAAATCACCGATTTTGAAGGGGCGCATATATGTTAAAATTACACCCGAAATCACATTGCTAATTATCCCTGCTGACCCTAAAGAAAGGAGCAGACCAATAAAAACGGAAACTCCTTGAAACGCATCCGAACCAGAGCCGGGCAAATAAGGGAAGATGATAACTAAAGTGAAAATGATAATCAAGACCCGAAATAAATTGAAGGTCGGAAATGCCCAATCGGGGAAAAATCCATTGACTTTGATGCGCTCCGTTTTGATTTGAATGGCGAAGTAGCCCAAGCCTTTTATCAGGTATTTGACAGCAATAATAATGATAAAAATAAAGAGTAAATTAGGGAGAAAGCCAACAAAACTATCTGCCAAAAACCGTAGCGGTCGCAAGACATATCCCATTAGCTTTTCGCCAAAACCTCTCGTGTAGGAAATTTGGCTAAACATGAAAGGCAGATAGAAATAAAGGAAAACACCAATTGCTGTAAAGCGGGTCATTCGCAGCAGAAAAAGTAAAATACCGCGCTCCGTTTCGGGTGTAATAAGTTCAAAGAACTTGACGAATCTGTTGTTTTGAAAAAAGACATTGTGGGATAAGGTTTTGAGGTTTCGACGGAAATAATCGAAAGTAGAATTGACTATCCATAAGACAATGAGAAAGCCAATCAGAGCTAAGAAAAAGAGTCCAATATCTTTCCCTAAATTCCCTATCGAAGTATCATTAAAATCATCAATCAGAGCTTTGCGAATGATTCTTTTTTTCGTTTCTGCGAGTTGTTCTAATGGTTCGTTTGCGGTGGTGGCATCCACTTGGGTAATGGTAGCAATTACCTTTCTGCGGTGCAAAATATCGGCATCTGCGCCCGAAGTGGTTATCCTCAAGCTGTCAAATTCCGCAAGCGGTAATTTTGCCAATTGGCGAATATTGCGCTGAATCATTTCTGCCCGTTGCTGCGGCGAAAAGCCCCCGATTTTGTTTTCGATGATGAATAAAGTATCACCTTTAAACACCACAGGAGCAGGAACATTTTGAGCAGAACCAAGCGTAGCGCAAAGCGCAATCAGCAAAAAAGTAGATAAGTAAATATAGCGTTTCATATCTTTAGAAATTTACAGAGAAAGCAGAGGTGAAGCGGTGAAACCAATTGTTTATCGGCACAATTGGCGCAACATCGTAGATGTTTTGATACTGCGTACCCAATTGTAGATATTTGCTAATTTTCCAATTTAAGCCTGTACTACTTGCCAAGCGGGGCGATTGAAAAAATTGGTCAAAGCGCGGTTGATAGTAAAAACTGGCATCCAAAAAGAACTTTTCCGAGAACCATTTTTTATAGCTAAGGTAAAAGTTCATCCTTACTGTTTTTTGCGTGATGGGTGAAGTATCTGGCGGTCGCAATTCATCTTTTACGCCGTTGTAATTCCATTTTTCATATTCATAGAATCCACCCAATCCAGCAAAAAGCCCCGCTTTGGCATTTCTCAAAAAGGCATATCGCAGATTCGCACCAACCGCATTTTTAAACTGTAAACCCCTTGCATCTGCCCATTGAATTTGCGCGAAGTATTCGGGGATTAGTCGCCCATTTTTATTGCTTTTCCACTTGGCGAACACATAGCCACCACTTAACGCCGTTTGGTCGCCAATTGCGGTAAATTCCGTTTTTTGGGCAAGGGTCAGACTGTTGTTCTTCAGCCGAAAAACCAAATCCGTTACGCTACTGATTTCCACGAATAATTCTTTTTGTGTTTGTATTTTGACTTCAGGGGAAAACGACCCCTTGAAATTCTTAGTAGAATCCAACAAGACCACAAAATTTTCGGGGAAAATGATTTGAGCATTTCCTTTCGGTAATAGAAAATAGCAGCAACATAGAATTAGAAAATATTTCACTTAAAGTTCGTTAATTAACAAAAATCGCAATATAATTAAAGTATCAACGTATTTAGTAAAAACTGTTTTGAAACTCCATATTGTATCAATTTATTTTATAGTTTTTCGCTGCAATTATGGCAATAAGTAGCATTCGTATGGTGTTCCTCCTGTCCGCAGTTGCTACATTCTTTAGAGATTACTTCCTTCAAATTCATCACCCGACCGCTAATTTCAGCCGTCACGATGCCCGTAGGGACGGCAATAACGCCGTAGCCCATAATCATCACCGCCGTAGCCAAAAATTTTCCAAAAGGTGTGATTGGCGTAATATCGCCATACCCGACGGTAGTAAGAGTAACAATCGCCCAATAAATCCCCTTCGGGATGTTGTTTAGATTGGGATTGGTGTTGCCCTCCACAATGTAAAGCAAAGAGCCAATTATCATCGCCATCAGAATCACGAAGGTAATAAAAACCGAAATTTTGGTGCGGCTTGCCCGCAGCGCACTTAAAATTACATTGCCCTCTGATACAAAATGACCCATCTTGAAAATCCGAAAAACACGAAGCAAACGCAATGCCCTAACGATGATTAGGTTCTGCGCTCCAATAAAAAAGATGCCCAAGTAAGACGGGATAATTGCCAGTAAATCTACGATACCAAAAAAGGAAGTAGCGTAAGCCAACGGATTTTTGGAACTATACAAGCGTAGCACATATTCGACCGTAAAAATAATGGTAAACAGCCATTCCAAGACAAAGAAAATCCACCAATGCGCCTTTTGAAACTCCGATACCGTTTCCAACATAACAATCAAAATGCTGATGGAAATTAGCCAAATTAACACCTTATCGAATCGGCGACCCGTTTGGGTATCGTTTTCAAAAATGACGTTGTGAAGGTAAGCTCTCTGCTTGCTGTTAATGCGCCTGTCCAACTGCTTTTTACCCCAAGCAGCAAAAGCAAAAACCCACGCTTTCAGCTTGTAAGGAGTGGCGATAATAATGCCTTTCAGGAAATGGTAAAATCGGACTATCTGCCGAATTATCCACCGTCCAAATTGTTGTAATTTATTTTTCATTTGAGATTGTCTTTCGCTTTTAAGAAAGACTGGATTTTGAAGATTGGTCACGGAAAAAATTATGATTATTCTATCGTTCAAATGGAATTATTTCTTATATTTAATAGTTGATGAGTAAAAACATATAATTTATGAGGTTAGGAACGATTAGCAATCCCAATGAAGTTATCCATCGCAAAGTAAACCACTTTTACGATTACATCCATTATCTGCTTGATAACAACAGAGATAGAGTAAAATATTCGGGAGAAAACCACTTAACACTATTAGAAAGAATAGCGAATAGAGTAGAAAATTGCTCTCTTAATCCTTCTACCAGGAATCTGATAGAAACCTATCTAAATAATCCACTGTTTAACTGCAAAAGTGACCGATTAGCGCGAAAAGGAAAATTGAAAAAAGTGCTGTGTGAATTGAAAACTATTCATAAAAAATCTTCTTTTACTAATCCTGATTTTAAACAAAAATTGCATGAAACCATAGAAGTCCTAAACGGTTCAGATTTACTGAATGGCGAACTTTACTTTCAAAAAGTCTTAGAAAACTTAGTCAAAATGTTGCGGTGTGATTGTTCATTGGGAAAACACAAAGACGACATAGAATATTACGCAAAACTGCTGGTTTTTGAGTTTTTGAGAGTTGATTATGAGAAAAAGCATTTGGTTGGTCTTCGTGGTTTCTTTTATCGAATCTTATCAAAAGAAACAGATTTGACCGATAGAGAGAATGATAATATTTATTCAGAATTTCCCCTCCCTCCTGCTATCGAAGCCAATCGTAACCAACCCGGATTTAAAAAAGAAGTAGAGGAATATTTAAATAGCTTGGATTTCCAAAAGCAATTTGGAGGATTATCCACTTTATTCAAGAAAGAAAAAACGGGTAAAGTCATATATAAAGTCAAATACGTCAGCGAAGTACATGAGGACTTCGATGTAACGCATGAAGGTGTTAGATTTTTTCACCGAAGTCGTCTTTCCGTAAATTTAGACCATTGGAAAGACTATCAAATAGAAGATTTGAACGAGTTTATTGACGAAAAATTCACTTGCTTGGCAGAAGTAGAATTGAATTTTAAAATCGAATCTATTGGACGACAAAAAGCAATTGTCAAAATCAAAGAAGCAATTGAATTTTTAAATTATGTTGGAAAAGACTATGATTCTTTTAAACACGGGGCAATTTTAGATATGTCCAAAAGTTACATTTTCTATGATACTAATGGAAATTTCCAATGGGATGCCGAAAGCATTCAAGTATCTAACCAACTGGCAAATCGGCGTTTATCAGCTCTTTATCCCGATGAATTTTATGCTTTCCCCTTCGCTACTCAAAAGACAATCAAATGGGCAGATAAAAGCATTTTTAGGTCAAATTCAAGTGCTATTTTGGAAGATAAAATTGTTTATTTGTGGCGATTTTTAGAGTGTATTTTCGCCCATCTTCCGATGAATAAGGGAGATGACATAAAGAAAAAGGTTAGTTCTGCGCTACTCACAAAATACGCTGAAAAAAGGAAGCAGTATCTATCCCTTTTCATAGGAAATGCAGCACACAACTCTGACCACAAAACGCTTAATATATCTATTACTCCAAATGAATTAAGAAAGAGACTCCATAAGATTCACAAAGACGATGAAGATATTTTGACGCTAAGTGAATTTATTGATTACCCCTTTTTAAATGAAAAATTTGCAGACTACCAATATATGGAAAAGCCCATCGACTATCAAGATGCGCACGATTATTATAGTATGGTCATGAAAGAAGCCCACGAACAACGTAATTCGATTCTTCACCAAGGAGTTTCTTGCTACTCGACCCTAAAAAAACTAAATTCTTGTTTGTTCAATCTCATCATTCGTTTTCGTCGTGCTATTATGGAGCAATTGATTGAGAATCCTACATTGAGCATTGAGGATGCTATTGAGCAATTACATACAGAAGGTATTAGCTATTTGCCAAAAAAAAGGTTAGAGCAATGACTTCGCTCTAACCTCCATGAAATTTAATAAATCACCTATTATGTAAACTTATTTCTTCTTCTTTGCCTGTGGCACTAAAGATTTTCCCTTGTGTGCTGGGTTTGCAGCACCAGGTTTAGCGTTTGCAGTTCGAGCAGCTTTGCGTTTTGCTTTTACTGCTTCTGCATTCTTTTTTGCTTCGGTTCTTTTTTGTACTTTCGTTTTCATAATTGTAATAAGTTTTTAAGTATCGGGGCAAATGCAGCCTGACTGATTCATTTGCCCCTCTACACTATGAAATTTGGTTAGGCTACGGCTGCTTTTGGCGCAGGCGCGTTATTTTTTTCGTTGTTGACCCGCATTTTGTAGTCTTCTAATACTTCCGACATAATGGCGTAATCTGCAGATGCTCGCGTTGCGAAATCTTCCATTGCTTTTTCTAATTCTTTGTCGGGAGCATTGAATAAATCTACTTGGACGTGTCCAATTTTTTCAGCCAAACTTTCTTGGCTATTTACGATATCTTCCAATTTTTGTTGGAAGTCTTCCATGATTTCAATTTTAGATTTTTCCATGATGGCAATTTTTATTTTAGTTTTTAATGTTGTGCCTAAAAGCGAGATAAAGACTGCTAATAAAAAATTGGTCACACCTAATTCAGCATTTTTTTTTAATAATTTTTCTACGCAAAAAGGCTGCATACTAAGAACCTATCTTTGCATTATTAAAGAAACCTATTTTCTAAATAGAAATATCCTTATTAGCAGGAATCAAAAAAACACTTGAAGCATGCCACTACAAATTAACAAGAATGCCCTCAAACGCCCTTTGGAAAAAATGTTGACAGAATGTTCCAACGCCGTATTTATTGGATTGGCTGCAACTAAAGATTTAAAAGATTCTCCAGAGTTTTTGATGGGGCAAGACAATTTTCAGATGTACAGCCCATTTTTTCAGAAAATGCCATTAGATAAAAGCAAATTATATTTTCAAAACTGGGTTGTAAAAAAAGGAGTAGAAGATTTGATAAAAGGAGTGTTTTCGATGTTGATTGAAGTTGTCAAAACCATTAAAAAGGTAGAAGCTATCAAAGAGATAAAGCCGACAAGTTTAGAAGAATTGGAAGGCATTCTGAACGACCCATTTAGTAGGGTGGACAAAAAATCATTTCCCAATTTAATTGACCTAATTAAACCGTATTTGAATGAAGAAATGACCTATTTAAATGAAATTAAATCTATTAATCGAATAAGACGATGCTTGGTTCATCGGGATGGGTTAGTTACATCAATTGACGTTCAAGAGGGAGAGGAAAATTTAGTCCTTTTATGGAGAAAACCAGAAGTGACTTATGAAGCAAGTGGACAACAAAAACCTTTAGGCTTTGGAGCATTATTGACTGGTGATATGCCGCCTCTTAATCTTAGCTTTAATCAAAAAAGAAAAGAATTTAAACTCAATGAATCTATTGAAATTGATTACGAACTTTTTAATGAAATTATATGGACTTGTCAGTTGTTTGGGGATAATTTGATTGCTAATTTAGACTTTGGACAAGTAAAAAAGTAAGATTTCTACTACTTTACACAGAGTCCGTTTTCACTATGTTCTGAAGTCAAGAATGATACATCAGCGTATTCATTTTGCAATACTAAAATATGGCATCTTCTTGTGGTATCATCACTATTTTGTGTTTTAAAATTGATTATTGCCTGTACGCTTTTACCAACCAAAGTTGTATTATCTATTTCACTATCATCGGGCAATATTGATTTCAATTTATCAAAACCAAAATCTACCATAACTTCAATTAATCCAGCTTGATAAACAGGTTTAACAGATATAATAGTTCCCGTTCTGATGTCCAGTTTTGCGAAATCTTCTAATTGAATCTGTGGTTTGATAGTCGCCACGTTTGTTTTGTACCAGACTTCTAATATTTCAAAAAGAATCTCGGTCTGAAAATGAGTCTGCTGGGAAAGATAACGAAAAGACCGGAAAATTAGATTTGGGAAAAAATTAGTAATTAAGACAGACATAATCTCATGGATGGCTTTAATTTTTTTATCTTCAGTTATAGACTTAGCCATAATGAGTCGATTCATAAAGTGAAATACTTTCAATAAACTATGCCCGTAGTTGTTTGTGTTGAGTTCAAAAAAATGATGACAAACCTTAAAATTATCTAATCGAATTGCTGCATACAAAACATCTTCTTTTACAGCAATATTCTTGTAATTTAGTTGTAATAATTTGACCAATTTCTCGTTCAAAAAATCATGACTAATCATTTCATTATTTTGTTTTTGAAATTTTATTAAATCAACCGTTCCAAGTGCCTTTATTCCGAGGTCATTTTTTGTAACTTCTCTAAAAACATAATCATCAGATAACAAAACAAAATTGTTTTCCTGAGCGATAAGAACTGTATCATAGAAGCTGTTTTCATAAATTTCTACCTTTCTTTGATGTTCTTCTATTCTGCCTTCTTTTCTAAGATTAACAGGCGACGGCGGGTGGCAATACTTTTCTACAAAAGAAAGTAAGTCTGTAAAATATTTGAGTGTCGCTTCTTTTTCTTTTCTTGTTTTTTCATATCTGAATTCCTGTCCATCTTTTTCAATAATCTGAAAAGAATTCTGCTTCAACTCCTCTTCTTTTTGGATAAGTAAGTTTTTTACAAGTTCCAAAGTAGAGTAAGAGATGTGTATTTTACCATAAAAAGTATTAATCCATTGCCCCAATTCTAAATGATGAAGGGCTAAAATTGAAGTAACATCGCAGCAAAATTCCACGTTTGCATTTTTAAGATGCAAAAACACTTCTACGGTTTCCTCTTCAAATCCAGAAGAACAGTTGATTCCAATTGATTCATCATTAATGAATTTGTGCCACAATAGAATTGGGTTGATATTTTCATAGAAAGCAACAAAGCCAAGAGGGACATTACTTTTTCGATAAAAACTATGTACTTGCTCAACAGCTTCCTGACGCTTTCTGTTTTGTTCTAAATTTTTATCCAAGAATGTTTTTATAGACTCCAAACCATTGCCTATCACTATTTTCAAATTTGGGTCATCACTAAATTTTCCACCTAACAATTCGATACTTTGCAGAAAAGCATAGTGGTCTTTGGTCAAAATCTTACTGACTCTAACCGTTTGTTCTACATTTAAGAAATTATTCTCACCCCAAGGGATAATATCTCCGACTTTTTTTGCTTTTAACTTTTCAAATAAAGGGTCGCTGACGTTTATCTCATGCCTTGCTTTATTCGCATCAACTCTATTCTCAATTATGTAAGTGATTTGAAAAGCGTTCTCCTTTTCTAAAAACACTACAGTATCTAATCCAACTTCATTAACTCTTAACTCTTCCTTCGTCTGATTGATTTTTGTACTAATGAAAACATAAGCCTGATGCGCTTCTGCTGTGTCAAATAAGCGGCGCATTTCATAGACAAGGTTTAATACTTCTGCCTTTTTGCCTACCTGAAGCAGCATCGAAGCAATTCTTTGCACTGAAAAAACAGAAAGTTGTGCAAGTGGTATTTTCTGAATTTTTGATAAAATATCCTTTGTTTCTTCCTCCAGATAAAAAGTCAACTCTCCAAGTCTTAGCAACATTTCCACATCCTCTTCATAAGTGCTGCAATACAATTTCATTAAATCGAATGCCGCTCGAAAATCTTTGATATAGACATACGTATTGATTAACTCTTTGGTCAAATAAGTTGTTATGCCTATAGCCTCATAAGACTCTTTGCAATGCGCAATTACTTTATTAAAATTACCACTTTCTTTGTAGCAATGAATTAAGCATTCAGATAAATAACTTGGTTCTGCTGGCGACAAGAATTTTTCAAAGATTACGACGGCTTCAGCAAATTTTTCAGATTCCATTAGTGATATGGCCAATTCACTTAATTCAGTATCTGTGGTGTTTTCGTCAATTAGATTGAGTGCTTCCTCTGCATATTGATTGACCTTTTCAAATTCTTCTTTGGCAAAAGCCAATCTCCCTTTGAGAGCTAATACAGAAATACAAACAGGTGCTTTTTCTAACAGACTATTCATTTTTTCTAACCTATTACAAGATAAATAAAGGTTTGACAAGAAATGTATAGCTCTATCTATTAGAAGTGAATCGGGATGATTTTTAATGAATTTTTCTAATCTTGAAATAGCTTCTTCTTGATTTTCAGGTTTATAAGTGTTAAAAAGAGACTCTGCAAAAATCATCAAGACATCGTGATAATCGGGATGCGTAAAATCATTTATTTCTCTGCACATTTGTATCAAATCATCCTGTTTTCCCCATTTTTTTAAGAAGTAAATTTTTTGACTATACAATGAGGGGGTCTCTTCTACATTTAAGGCAACATCTATCCACTTAATAGCTTCCTCATAAAGTCCTAACGCTGAATATACCGTGCTAATATTGATAGGCATTCCTATAAATTCCTTGTTCAAATCCGTGTTTCCATGTACTTCCCATACTTCTTTATACAATTTAATGGCTAAGCGTAAATCGCTCTTTTTATATTCTGGGATAAAAGTTTCCTTTACGGAGTGAAACCTAGAGGAATAAGTGTACGAAATGTTGTAAGCTAAAATTGGTTTGTATAATAAGCCATTGTCATCACGATTAGCAATGGCTTTCAACATATAAATTTTGTATTTCTCAATATTATCTTTCCTTAAATATGCTTTTGCAAGAGAATAATTCAACTCTGAATTGCTGATTAAATTAGTAGGCAGATTATCAATAACATCTTCGATATTACAATTTTCTTCATTTAATTGAATGACAAAATTTTGTAAGGTATTCGGATGATGAAGTTTTAATTCTTCACTCAATTCCTCCGCTTTTTCAGGTTGATTGAGCATTCTATATCCTACTAATGCTTGATAAATAGCGTTAGAAGAATTAGGGGCATAAACCAATGCCTCGATATAGTTTTGACCTGCTACCTGAAATTTCCCTAAGCGCTCCCTTGACTTGCCAAGATTCCCGATAGTCAAAAACATCAATTTATTATCATTAACCTGGTCACGTTCCAATTTTGATTTCAATTCTAAAAGAACCTGTTCTGCTTTGTAGTAATTTTGAATTTTTAGTAATTCCAGACCTTCATTTAGTCTATCTTTATATTCAGCAATTAAGCTATTTACAAAATCCTCTGTTTTCGACTTACTGATTGCTTCTAACAGTCTATTTTCCATCTGCACCAAGCCATTATTTACTCCACCTATTGCCTCTCTGGTAGCTTCAACACCGATAGAAATTTCATCCAATTTTCTCCTCTGTCCATCAATATTAGCCCGTATCTGTTCAATTACTTCATGTGACTCAAAAACTTGATATAAAAGCACATAAATACCTTGCCTTTCAGATAATTGATTAAACAAAGTCTCTTGAAAACCTGATAAAGCGTTACGAATTAGTCTCTGCGCCAATTTGCTATCAATAGATTGACTGTGTTCTTCATCCAAAATTTTTAAAAAATTCTGAATCAGTAATTCGATAAAATCAGGCTTTGTCAGGGCTTCTCGAAAATTAGATACATTCTGAATATTTAAATTGAAGAGAGCTACTAACCTTTTTCGTTCTAACCGAACAAGCCATTCTAATTGTTGTAAAGTTGTTTTTTCACCTGCCTTTACTTTTGCCTTTTCGTCACTTAAACATTTTTGGAAAGAATTATAAAATACATTTTCTAACTGACTAACCGCTCCAAATGCTGTGAGTTTTTTAACCCAACTTGAAAAACCTGCAATGTTGCCAAATGTAAATTTGAATATCTCAAGCATATTTTTATCTATATTTTTTGTAAAAATATGTTTTTCAATAGAAAATCGTCACTAATTAGCTTGATGAATCAAAAATTAATCTCGTTCATTTTTATTACGGATAGAAAATTGAGGTTCTTTATGGCTAAAAATTTCATATTCTTTTGAGTAAAAAAGGGTTTAATTTTATCAGGAATATTTACGATTTAGACAAAGGTTTTCCAAAAGAAACCTCTGGCTCTTTCATTAGAATACTTTATTTAGTTGCCAGTACCATCACTACTTTAGAATTGGGAGATATTTACCCAATTAGCGATTGGGCGCGTTTTGGGTAATTATTGAAAGTATTTTAGGCGTTGTTATAATAAGAATTGGCATCAGCCATTTTTTTTAAGGAGATAGATGGAAGAAGTATCGAGACAGACATATATTAAATAGTCTCAGTATTAACTACACAATATTTTCACTCTTTAGGTTTAATTATCCTCCGTGTCCCAATCTTAATATTCACAAATTCCACCAACACCGCAAACGCCATAGAAAAATAAATATAGCCTTTGGGAATATGGAAATCTATGCCTTCTGCAATTAGAGCAGTCCCAATCATCAACAAAAAGGAAAGGGCTAAAACTTTCACAGCAGGATGTTTATTGACAAAATTGCTCAAAGCAGTTGCCGCTAACATCATTATGCCTATTGCTACCACTACCGCAGCAATCATTATTTCCAAGTGCTTTGCCATACCGACAGCGGTAATCACAGAATCGAAAGAAAAGACGATATCAATCAGGATAATTTGTAGGACGATATTTTGAAACGTGACTTTTTGGGCAGAAGAAATTATGGGAGATGCTTCATTTTCTGCGGCCTCCATCTTATCGTGTATTTCCATCACACTTTTATAAATCAAGAATAACCCACCTAAAATCAGGATAATATCACGCCCCGAAATCCCCATTTCTCCTACTTGGAAAAGGTCTCTGGTCAGTCCCATAATCCATGAAATCGAAAAAAGCAAACCTATCCTGGTCAGCAGAGCCAAACTCAATCCGACCTGTCGAGCCTTCGCCTGTTGTTGCTGGGGAAGTTTATTGGCCAGTATTGAAATAAAAATCAGGTTGTCTATGCCCAAAACGATTTCTAGAGCACAAAGCGTTAAAAATGAAGTCCAAATATCCGGGTTTGTTATCCACTCCATGAAGTATTTATTTTATGGTGATTAAGCGTTCGTTTCTATATTTTACTCGTAGATACCATTATTCAATTGCTCTAAAATCCCTTCCATCTGCCCAACCGTTTCCTGGTACCCCAGTTCATACAACGCATCCACGTTATCAAAGTTAAAAAGCCCGTATTGCATTACTTCTTTGGGTTCAATAATTACATTGAATTTAGGAAAATTGAGTTGCGAGTTATGGGCGACCATCACATGAAAGACCCGCATTCCAATGGTAAACATATCGTCCAGTTCATTCTTGGGAGTGGGGACGTTGGGTATCACATTGACCCCGATGCGGTAGGTGGAATCCGCCAAAAGTGGTTCTACGGGTAGGTTGTCAAATAGCCCACCATCCACTAAGGTTGCGCCATTGATTTCGACGGGATTAAAGATTAATGGGATAGCACAGGATGCCATCACCGCCGAGTATAATTCTCCTTCGTCGAGTATCACTTTGTTGCCCGTTTCAAGATTGGTTGCCGTGACTGAAAGGGGAATTTTCAGACTTTCAAAACTGTTATCTTCGATGTACTCGCCTAAGAGTTCTCCTAAATAATCCAGTTTGGTCAAGCCTAAAATGGGCAATCCCCATTTATACAAACTCAACAGGTTTCCCCGTTTGGCAAATTCAAGCATCTTTTCTACGGAAAGCCCTGCGGCGTAGAGAGCTGCGATAATTGCTCCCCCACTCGTTCCAGTTACGCAGTCTGCTTTGATGCCCCGTTCGTTTAGGGCTTGAATCACGCCGATATGGGCGGCGGCTCGTGCGCCACCGCCAGAGAAAGATAGTCCTATTTTGGGCTTTTCGTTTGCCATTTCAATTGTTGAGTACGATACAAAATTACCAAGACACCCAATTTATTCTCTTTGTTTAAGACGGGTGCTACGACCATCGGGGTCTTGGCATCATCTTCCAAAAAGGTGACTTGTTCAGTCTGCAATATCGCATTCAAATTGGAAATTAGAAAAATATCTTCCTCTTTTTTCTTGTTGGTCGAAACCAAAACCCTACCATCTTCTTCTTCCAAATAAGAAATTTCCAAGATGTTTTCGGACTTCACCAACTGCTTAAAATAGCCATCAACATCATCGTAATCTTCAAAGATAACTCTGTTCCCTGTTGCCCACGCAAGGGCTTTCGCGGTGGTCGTTAAACCTTCTTTCTCTACGGCGGAAAGCGTGTTTTGCGCTTCGGTTTTCAAGACCTCTTTTTCGGATTCAAATACAGCTTGCTGCTGGGTCAATGCTTTGCTTTGGGTGATGTAAGAGAAGCCCGAAAATGCGGCTAAACCGACCAATAAGACGTAGAAAAACCAGTTTCTACGAAGGTGTCCTTTTTCGGTTGTGGTCGTTACTGTTGTTTCCGCCATGACGATTTTTTGTTTTGATATTGTTGTAAAAAAAGTGCGATAGCAAAGTGACTTTCCTATCGCACGAAATTTCCCTAACTCTAAAAGACGTGAAGGTGTTAAACCAAATCTTTAACGTAATCTACTGTCCCTTCACTTATATTTGAGATTATAATTTGTCTATTTCTCGAAGCCAAAAAGGGCAGGGAAAATGGGGGATTCCCTGCGCCTATTTAGCCCATATTACTTTATCTTAATTGAAATTGGGAAGAACCCAACAAGCCCCAATCTGCATAAACAGATACTCGATAAGCTCCACCCCGCAACTTTTCTTCCAATGCTTGAATAAACTGCAAGCGAATACCATTTTGCAAAGTCGCTCTGATGGTTTGCTGTGCGATAATTGGAAACGCATCACCGCCTGTGTTTGGGTTAATGGTTGTGCTGACAGGATTTTTCACCTTGATAGGTGTTCCTTTTGCATCTGTAATAACCAGGTACAGGCGTTCTTCTTTCAACTTATCTTTAGGGATGCTTTTCAAGTCAAAACTCACGACAATTTCCCGCGCTCGGTTGTGGCTCGAAGTGATTTTGTCGTTGGCTTTTTTGACATCCACCCGCATATTGGTGACGCGAGAGTTCGCCGCAGCCAGTTTTTTCAACTCTTTTTCCATCCCAATATTCAACTGCTTCATCTGCGCAATTTCACCCTCCAGTACTTTGTTTCGTTCATTGGCGGCGGCTACGTCTCCGGTCAGTTGTGCATTAGCAGCAGTCAATCGGGCATTTTCTTTTTTCAATTGAGCAATCACCGCCGTCAAATCTTTTTTGATGGTGCGCAATTGGTCAATTTCTGTTTGCATCCCTTTGGCATCTTTCGCAAAATCACTTTTGATTCGCTTGATTTCAGCCCTTTTAGCTTCGACTTTATCGGAAGTTTCAGCAAACAAAATTTTCATGGAATCATTGACTGACATTAATTCATCGTAGTCAGAATGTAGGTCGTCAATTTCTTCCAAAAGGTCGTCCCGAAGTCCTGATAGTGTTTCGACTTCTGCATTCAATTCCTGATTTTCAGCCGTTAAATTGGTCGTTTGATTCCAAAAATAACCACCCACAAGGATTGCCAATAAAAGCAAAACGCCAAGAATAATAGTGGTTTTTTTTGAGCTTTGATTTGAATTTTCCATTGTTTTAAAATCGTTTGAAGTTGATTAATGTAGCAAAGCCAAGCCCGTTGTAAGACGGGCTTAGGGAGTTTGTAAAAAATAATCTACCCACCCTGGCTCGTACTTTTTCCATTTAAGAAACTTAAAAAAGGCTCAAATAACCAGTTATACTCACATTTTTTAAGTTCCTTAAATGAAAAAATTACTTCGCCATAATGGGTACCTTATTTATTACAAACTCCCTTACTGATGCTAAATATTTTATTGAAAATTTACTTTCGTGATAAAGACTGCAACCGCAAAATCGGTCACACCTCAATTAGATAATTATTTTTTAACTAATGATAATAGACTGAATTAGTCCATTTTTCAAAGCTATATTCACTTTAAAAACCCTTGATTCAGTCCTTAATGTACCTATCAGATATTGGGCTTTCGTTCCTTTAGATTGCCCTTCGTGCATAGATTCAAAGGAGACAGCCGGATAGCGTTTAAAGAAAGCCATCAACTGTTTTTTAGCAGCAGCTTTATCAAACACATCCTCGACCGCCAGTATAGTCAAATCTATTTCTTCGGTATCAAGATAGGTCGCAATTACTTCGACATTTCCTTTGGCAAATGCCGAAATCAAATTGTTATGTTGAACCCTTTTGCGCCAGACCAATGGTGTTGCGCCCAATGTCCAAACCATAACAACGGTCAAAAGAGAAGATGTAATTTTCATCGTTATAAAGACTCTGGATGCAACTTTCGTCACCTCAAAAATCTATAAATCTTTTAGAATTAGCAAAGGTACTTTGATGTCTCTCGCGACGGATTTGGTGGTACTGCGTTCCAGTAGCCGACCGAAGAAGTTCCGTTGGTGAGAGTTCATCACCATCAAGTCAAATTCCTTGTCTTTGGCAAATGCTTCAATGGTGTCTTCCAGATTCCCTGATTGAATTTCAAAATTAACCTTCGTCCCCTTCCGACCATCAAAGACACTATATAATACCTCGATGTCTTTCTTTACTCGCGCTTCTGTTTCGTGGCTATCTTCAAATACGTGGAGGCAATGAATATTAGCGTCCTTATCGAGCTTCTTACCCATTTCACGCAACATATTAATCAAGGCAATGTCCCGAAATTCAAAATCGGTGGTACAGCCCAAATCATTAATGCGATTAGTGGTAAACCCTTCAGGAAAAGCCAAGACCGCACACCCTAATTTGGTCATAATATCGAAAGTGGTGCTACCCAAATATTCCCCAAGATAACGATGGGAGTCTTTCACTCCCAATACAACCACATCAATATTTTCATCTTCTGCCACTCTTGGAATCGCGTCAAACGCAAAATCCTTATCAACGATGTACTCTATTTTTACACCCTGATGAATGATTGGTTGATGCTCGTGGACGAAGTTTTTTAATTCTTCCATCACCTCTGCTCCGCGCTTGGCAAACTCTTTTTCGGTGAACATTGCACCATTTCCAAAAGCGTGGAACATCTTGATTTTTGAACCAAAAGTATGCGCTAAAAGACTCGTGTATTCAAACATCTTTGGCGCATCTTTGTCAAAGTCAGTTGCAAAAAGTAGATTGAACATATTATTTAGATTTTATTTTTCTTTAAAAACCAGCATCGGCACGGGCGTATCTTTGGCTATTTCGTCTGTGACATCGGTAGCAAAAACCGTTCGCCATAATCCGCGCTTGTGCGTAGTTGTGGCAATCAAATCCGCATGGCTCAATCGCAAATATTCATCAATACTGCCTACGACATCCCCAACAAAAATGTGGGGTTCGATTTTAGGGAACAGCTTTTGAAGCGATTCCATTTTTTGCGTTGCGACAGGTTTATCAGTTTCCGTTTCGCAGACGTGGATACACAATACTTTTGCTTTGAACGTTGCCGCCCAAGTTTGTAAAAATAACAGCGCTTCCAAGTCATCAAAGTGAAAATCAGTTGCGTAAACCAAGCGATTTAACCCCTGATATTTGGCATAATTGGGAATCATTAATACTGGGCAAGGTGCGTTTTTTACAATATCCTTGCGCTCATTACTTACAAATCTGGTGATAAAGCTACTCTCATATTGAGACGCAATCATCATTAAATTCGTTGGCGTTTCGGTTGCTATATCGCGTAAAGCAGTATCTGGCGTTCCAAATTCTACACGATAGTTAATTGAAAGCCCCTCAAACTGTTTGGCAGAAGTACGCATTGATAAATCCTTCAGTAGCTGTAATCGTTTGACCTTAATCTCTTCCTTTCTGCTTTCAATTTCTTCAATAGATAACTTTGCCTGCATCAAATCAGCATCAGAAATCTCATACGTTCCGGGCTGAATAATATGCGCAATGGTCAAAGTTGCATCGAAGAACAAAGCGATTTTTAGTGCATGGTGCAACAGGATGGAAGATTGGTCTAAGTGGTTGATGCCTACAAGGATATTTTTCATAACGTTACTTTTTGTGAAACAATTCGGAGAAATAAATGGAATAGGAGTTTTTTTTATCCCCCTATTCCGTTACTTGATAAGAACTAAGTTAGTTAAACTTTTTCACGTTCTCTTTCGCTCTCTTGATAATATCTTTCTGCAAATCCATTTCGACCACCAAGCTTTTCTGGTCTAAATTATTGACTTCCACACCCTTCTCATTTTTAGAAAGGCTCTCTTTTGCCTTCTCAATTTCTTTCAACATATCCTTGTTCTGCTTTTTCAATTTTGACATTCGCTTCTCCAGGTCAGCCATTCGTTTTTCTTCTTTATCCAATACCGACTGTGCTTGGTGCTTGGAAGTCAACATTCCATATTCAGTCAAAATCTCTTTAGCGTATTCGCCTTTTTGTTCATCCGATTCGCTGTTGACGTAGATGTCTGCCAACTCAAACCAAACGATAACAGAGGTGCGTTTATTTGGATTTTTATCCTCCAAAATTCGCGCATATACATCTACTGTTCCGTCACTCAATCGCGGCATTTTCGCGTTTTCAGTAACGTACAATTTTGCCTTTCGGTTGTACTTCGTTTTGCCCTTAAAGTTGGACATAAACTTTTCCCAATCCTTTACTGCGCCATCTTTGCCAACGTCAGGCAATTCAAACAAGTAAGAATTGTAAGTGCCATTTTCTTTCGCTCGTGGAGCTTCGCTAATGTCCATCGTTTGTGCGAAAGTGAAAGAAGTAGTGAATACAAAAACTAATACTGCAATTAAATTTTTCATTTTTAAAATCATTTATAGGTTTATAAAAAAATAGATTCTTTAAGTTAAATTCATCATAAAGACTGAATGATTTAAAATGGTCACACTTTTTAAAAAAAATCTACCCAATAGATTGGTTATCAAAAACTTAAACCTACTTGTATTTACCTATAAAATGTCGCAAGACTAATAATCAATTCCAAAATCACCATTACGAATAGAATGAAAATCACAGGCGTTGTCTTTTCTTAAAAAGGATAAATAACGATATTTTCATTAAGCGTATCCACATTATTATTCTTTTGTTCTTTTTGGAATACAGGTATAGAAATGCTTAGTTTATAAACTAAAAAATGAATGCAGTAATCGTTATTTTCATGCAATGTGGGCAAAGAAATTTGAAAATCAATTGGATGTTCCTCTGCATGAGTATTAATAGTGTCTGATTGAAGATGAAAGTTATTTACTATTTCTTTTCGATTGTCACCTTCAATACAGATTAATTTGAAATATTCATTAAAATTAGCTGGTGAGATAAAAATTCTCTTGGTTGGATGTAAATTTTTGATTGTTCCCTTAATTTTCGTCTTATCTTCTGACAATTCAAAAGATAGCTCAATGCCCCGATTTACTTTATTATTCCATTCGTCAATCGAATAAAACATTTTCCCAAGCATACTTCTAATTAATCGGTAGTTATCGGAAAACGGATTAACTTCAAAATAGTGTAGCCCAGTCTGGAGCATCTCTTTTTGCTTTAAAGACTCTAACCAAATGCTATTTTCCATAGCCGTTTCAATCCTTCTTACTGCTCGCCTATTTTCTTCCAGAGAAACGGAAAAAGGCTTAGATTTTAAGCCCTCATAAGCACCAGTTACATTTCGTTGCTCACTTTCTTCCCCTTTCCTGTAAGCAGGTATATACTTTTTTATCCATTTTAAATAATGTATTGAGTTAAACGAATTTGGGTTTAAAGGGTCGTCCTCCTCCAACTCTTTAGAGGTATGAAACGCACACAGGCATCTTTCAAAATGAAGAATTACCCAATTTTCAAAACTGCGGCAGGAATAAGCTACATTGATATAATCCTTCCACGTAGCATCAAGTTCTCCTTCTTCGCCGCCAGCGTAATCAAATTGTTGATTATTATAAAAAAGTGCTGTGGGGTCTGCATTATTCAAATCTTCAAACTCTTGACGTTTATCTGTTAGTTGAATAACCATATTTTGCTCATCAGTAATATGACAGGTCGTTTCAAGAAAACGCTGATAGTCCAATTTGGACAGAAAGCAACAACCCCTATATGCTTTTATTTGATTGAATGTAGCAGCATCAAGCCTGTTCTGCATTCTATTTAAAGTGTTCTCTGTGATTTGATAACTGTTACAATCGTCGTTATCAATCACTATCCATATTTCGTCGTATGGATTCTGCTCTTCTTCATTTTTCTCATCCTCTTCTCTTTTTAGCTCCATCGCCTTCCAAATCATTCCTTTGAGGCTGTTATCTATCAACTCATTATTTTCTTTTTTGTGGGATTGGGTAATGACTTTTATTTCAACTGCTGACAGTTTTCTGCTTAGTACTAAATTTGATTTTAATCCTTCAAAATAGGATTTTTCTGTTGGTCCTTCACAGATAATCAAAAAACGTTTTGCGGGTAGTTGTACTTTTTCTTCGTCGCGCAATTTGGCACCGTCAGGTATAACAAAAACTGGAACATCCTTTTTCTGTTTTTCTGCTTTCAACTCTCGCTTTTGGGTTTGCTTCAATTCTCGCCTTTGCTGCTTTTTTCTTTTACTCATGATTTTGGAAAATTTCAGAGTTTTTCACACGAGAAATGATTACATCATGCTGAATACTCGGAATCCCACCAAATCGGCCTGATAAATACCATTTTTGAAAAGGACTGTTGCTTCTGACTCCACTAAACTCGGAAATTGGATAGACTTCGGTTGCATTGTATTCATTCTTTTGAAAAAGAAAGATTTGGTCTCGGCTGAAAACGTCAGCACTAAGTAAAGAAGGGTCGTGGGTAACAAAGATTAATTGAGCATTGTTGGGATTTGAATCTTCATTATGAAAGAATCGAATTAAAGATTCAGTTATGCGAGGATGGAGGCTTTTATCCAATTCGTCAATTAATAGAACATCTCCTGATTGTAACGCAGATAAAATTGGAGGAAGCAAACTTAGAAACTTATTTGTTCCTGTGGATTGTTCGCTTAGTGGTAGGGTATCTGTTCCAATTTCATTTTCGCCATCAAACATTCGATGTTTTATTTTTATCCTGAATTTTAACCTATCCAAAAGGTCATTTTCTATTCTCCTTTTTTCTTCTTCTGGGAATCCATCTGGAAACTCAACGGTTGGTAAAGCCCCATCTTTTCCAACATCAATACCAACGATAGAACTGTCTAACTGCATTATTAGATTTTCAATTAATCTACCAACAGGCGAATTGATATTTTCGGACAGAAATTTACCTAAAGTACTCATTTGAATCTCGTTATACCCCTCTCCTGAAAAACTAAACCAATCTAAGTGCTTTGAAAAGAATAAATAAACAGGAATGAGTTGCTCGTGCGCTTGATTAACTGCTTCTGACAAGAACAGTTGATTAGGCAGTAATATTTCTTCTATTTGCTTTTTCTTTCCTCTGAAAGTTTCCCCGAACCTCATAGCAGTACCTTCTTCACGAGTATAGAGTTTCACCTGTGATACTCGCGTTTTTCCCTCAATCGGGTAATAACTCAATTCTTCCTCAATAATTTTTTCCCGATTAAATTTTACATAGTATTGATAACGTAAATCATTAGGAGCAATAAATTCAATGTTAAATATTGTCGGGGATTTGCGGGTTTTAAGGTCGAAATGAAAAACTTCATTTGCTTCGAGCGAGTCTCCTGGTTGAAATCTATTTGATTTTTCAACTATCCACTTAAATGCTTTAAATGCTCTGAGAAAGTTACTTTTTCCAGCATTATTCGCTCCATATATAACGGCTGAGTTGAGCGTATATAATTTATCGTATTTTTTGCTTCTGGAAGGCATGTTCGGTCGCTCTCGCACATTTTTAGAAGGAATTAGATTGAGTGTTTGAGTTTCTTTTATTGACCTAAAATTAGTAACAGAAAAAGATAGTAGCATAGCGAAAAATGTTTTATTTTATTGCAAATATAACATTTAAAACCATTGAAAGATTAGTGTAAGCTTTTTTTTTGCATAAAATTCACTTAAATTTGGTTTATACTTAATTTTTTTAAAATAAAAAAAAACAGCCCTTCACCCTAAAGTGAAGGACTGCAAACCCCAAAAAACCAAATGAAAACAATCTTTATAAAGAGGCTTTTGAAAAGGTGAGCTACCTAATAAATATTAGCTAACTCACCGAAAAACCTCAAATGATTTACGGACGAAAGTTTGCGCCTATTGGCACTTAATTGAATTATTTACCCAATCCAACATTCAAGTTAAATCGCGCACTCAATCCCACAAACGGACGGACCATTGCTTTGGTGTCGCCCATCACGTCGGGATTAGAAGTGTCTATTCCTTCCATCAATACAGCTCCTGCGTTAATGTGAATAAACTTGAATAACTTGTGGTCTAAGCCCACATATACTGGTCGGCTGACCAAGAAACCTGTGACTTCATTTCCTTTTTCATCTTCAAAGTTGTCCAGGAAGAAACCCAAAGTCACCGATGAATTACTCAAAAATTTAGAGCCTAAAACGCTATTCCCCAAAGGAAAAGCCAATCCAACATAAGGAGATGAACCGTAGTTGGAATCTTCAATATCGCCAGACAAGTACACACCACCGTAACCAACATTGATGGCAAAGCCATTTTCTTTGCTTTCGGTTTCGTAGTTATCTACCGTTCGGCTATCAGATAAAACCAACATTTCGCGGTCAATCATCTGCGCTACTTCCATTTTTACCTGTACTTTCAATCCATTGATTAATTGCGCACGGTTGTTTTGCCGTACTGCCTTCTTGTTGTTCATGCTGTCTTTTTTGACGTAACCCGTTTCCAAGTTTGCTTTTTCCAATTGCTCCAATTTCAAGCGGATGATTTCGGAAAATTCTGGTTTCCAGTTTGCCGTCTTGGTGCGATATGGCGCAAAAGCATTGCTCACAATCTCATTCATTTCTTTAACCGTGTGCTTGCTTTTTTTGAGCAATTTGATGGTCTTTTCTCCCGTCAAATTCACGTCCATAAAAGCGTCTAAAGTAGCCACCAATTGGTCATTCAATTTCTGACGGTCTTTGGCAGGTAGCGTACGGAAGAAATCCATACGGAAATCATACTTATCAGATGACCGTAATTTGAAATTAATCGGCATCGAAAATTCTTTGTTAGCTTGTGTTGTCGCAGTTGCTTGATAAAGGTGGTCGCTTCTTTTAGCAGACAAAATATTCAACTCCATCATTTCGATTCCATCAGGTGCTAAACCTTTTAAAACCATTGATTTTTCAGCGGGTAATGGTTGCCCCTCATTGAACCAATTGCGCTCTGCGTCGTAAGTGACCGTAGTATATTGAGCAATGGTTGGGCATACAAAAGTTAGGATAGCAATAGCTACCAAGATTAAATTTTTCATATTGAGATTTAATTTAGTTGTTTAGATTTTGAATTAGTATTTCCAGTTTCAGCACTTATTTCCTTTTGACCAACATCGAAAGGAAAACAATCAATGCGCTCAAAACAGCCGTACCTAAGAGTAGAAAAATTAAGGGAACATGAACTTCCCAGAATAATAAATCTACATCAATTGATGTCAGGTTTTGCGCCAAAACGATTATCAAAACGGTAAGCAAGGTTAAGTTGATACCGATTTTTAAAGTTCTGAGTGTTGATTTAATTGTACCCATTTTGATTTAGTTATTGTTTAAAATCTACATAAAGACTGGAAAGAAAAAATCGGTCACATCTTTTTTTGAAAAAATTTAATTTTCATGTTTTTTTATTTCCTTACTTTTGCTTTTTTCATAAAAAAACTTTTATGAACCATCAGACAAACAATATAGTAGATTTTCTACCAATAGAGAAAATTTTTCTTGACCCTAATAATTATCGCTTTATTGATAATAGAAGTTATCAGAAAGTAGATGATAGTGCTATTACAAATCAGCGTATTCAAGAAAGAACTTTTAATTTTATCGTTGGTAAAAATAACGAGGGGATTCGTGATTTGATTAAGAGTTTTAGAAATAATGGCTATCTAAACGGAGACCAAATACATGTCCAAAAGATTAGTGATGATGAGTACAAAGTAATTGAAGGGAATAGGAGAATTGCAACTTTAAAGTTTTTACAAAACCGATACGAAAAAGGCATTAGTATTGGGCAATTAGACCCTAGCATCTTTCAGAATATCCCTGTAATGCTTTATGATGATAAAGATTCACAGCATTATAGAGTTATCATGGGATTGCAGCATATCACTGGTAAAAAAAAGTGGTCTCCAGTTAATCAAGCTCAATTAATTAAAGATTTGATAGATGGAGGAATGTCAGAAGAAGCCGTAGTTGATGCCCTTGGTACAACTAAGCATTTTTTGCGGAGGACGCTTCGCGCTTTATCGCTTATCAATGCCTACAAAGATAGTGATTATGGCGACCAATTTACTGCTGAAATGTACAATATTTTCCATGACGCAGTTAATTCCCAGCCTATAAAAAGTTGGTTAGCTTGGGATGATTTTACAAAGAAACCTACAAATGCTGATAACGCAGAACGTTTTTTCTCTTGGCTCTCAAAGCCTGAAATTATTGAAAATGACGGCGAAAGAAAGATTTTAGACCCCATTATTCAAAAAGGTAGTGATGTTAGAGATATAGCAAGGTTTATCCATGATGATAAAGCATTAGAATGGATGGAAGACACTCGACAAATTAGCGATGCTTATTTAAGTGGAGGGTCAATTGGCAAAGAAAAATTTAATAATACCTTATTTCAAATTGACAAATACTTTGATTCTGCTATTCCATTTGCGACTTACGCAGATGGTTCATCTAAAGAGAAATTAGAAGAAATCCAAAAGAAATTAAGAATGCTTTTAGCTTCTCAAAATATATCATCTTCCGAGGTGGTGGTAGGTCAAAATGGTCAAGCAGAAGTTTTATTAGATTTAAAGAGTAGTAAACAATTTTCTGAAATATTAATAAAGAAGTATAAGCAGTTCAACCATCTGAAAATAGAAAGTCTTAATCGAGTCAATATTTTTGCGGGTATCAATAACATTGGCAAATCCTCTTTGTTAGAAGCTATTTTGTTACTTTCTCGGCAAAATGATATTAATGGTTTTTTAAATATTCAACGAAGAAGAGGGAAATTTCTCAATAATGCTATTCCATCTAACTGGTTAAACAAAATTTTTATTGAACCAATCGAAATTGAAGGCTACTTTTGGAATAGCCCTGTCTCTATAAAAATCGAAAAACGAACAGAAGATGAAGAACACTTAGATAAAACTGCTTACTTAAATTCTGTATTTATCAAAGGTCAATTTGCTGATGACCATTTTGAAAGTTACATGCGGCTTTACGGAAATAAACCGAGTGAACTATTTTACAAAAATATTAAAATACTTTGTCCAAGTGTTTATTCTACACCTTTTGCCATGCAATTGGGCAATGATTTATATGATGCTCATGAAGCAAGCATTACCTCAAAATCTTATGATAAAATTTTAGAATTTATTCAGAGTTCTATTGACGGAGGTATTTTGGATATAAATCTTGTCAATCCCGACGACCTTAGAAGATTCGAGGTTAATCACGATTATTTTGAGGAAACTATTGACCTTACGCAGTTTGGAGAAGGCTTACAAAGGATATTTTACATTGCTCTACTGTTTGCAAAAGCCCGCAATGGCATCGTACTGATAGATGAAATTGAAACAGCTATTCATTATTCACTTTTAGTCCAATTTACTAAGTTTATTCAAAAATTAGCAGAAGATTACAACGTGCAGGTTTTTGTCTCGTCTCACAGTAAAGAGTGCATCAACGCATTCTTAGAGAACGGATATGAGAACGAAACTATATCGGGGTATCATTTAGAGAAAAAGAATGGAGAGATTGTCTGTCAGCAAGTAACAGGAGAGCGTTTTTCTCGCTTGATTCAAAATTTCAATTACGATTTAAGAGGCTAATCATCATTCCTATGAAAATAATAATTACGCTTTGCGAAGGGCCGCACGATGTTGAATTTTTATATAAGATATTAAGGACAACAGGTTATCGAACTTACGGCAAAAAGGTGGAAGAACTCCCCGTTTTTTTGAAAGAGCATGTATTAAGTGCTTTTAGGAAATTTCCTTATGAGGAAAAGAATCTTTATGAAAGACCTGTTTTACCTACTTTGGGCTACCATGAAGCTAAAGATATTTTAATGATGTTTTATGCACTTGGGGGAGATGGAAAAATTGATGAAGCTAATTTTGTTATTCGAGCATTCCAAGATTTGATTATTACTAAAATACATGGCCAAATTGACATGGGATTGGCTTTTATTTATGATGCTGATGATGACGGTGTTGCTTCGCGAGTAAACAATATCAAAACGAATTTCAGAAGATTACTTCCCGAAATAGAAAACATTGACCACAACAAAGTAATTAGTGGAAACGAGTATCAGGCAATTGGTGCTTATATTTTTTCAAATGGAGATGGAATTGGAAAATTAGAAGATATCCTACTACCTCTAATGAAGGAAGATAATGAACCCATATTTGATGATGCCCAAAAGTACTTGAATGACCATTTCGATGATACACGATTTAAAAATCCGCGAGATATGAGGAAGTATTATGACCATAAAAAGTCCCTTATAGGTATGGCAGGACAATTGCAGCGTTCAGGACGAAACAATACAATGATTATTAAAGATTCGGATTATATCACGACAGAAAAAATTGAGGGACATGCTACTTGCATGGAAATTCTAGCCTTTTTTGATAATGTATATAACAATATCTAGAAACTTTCTATTTTCCTTACCCAATTATCTTAATCTGCTTTGTAATCAACTGACTGGCAGGAATCACCAATCGTTCTTTTTCATTGATTTGAATGGTCACCGAAATATTGGTCATTTTTACAATTTTTCCTTGTTGCCCATCGATTTCTATGGTCTGCCCTATCGCAAAATTGCGGCGACTAAAAAAGCTACCCAAGATACTGGAAAGGACATCACGCGAGGCAAAGCCGTAAGAAATTGCTGCGGATAACATAATAGAGCCGATAATCAATAATAGGTTAGAAGTAATGATGCTGGTGTCAATGCCTGCCTGACTTAATGCCGTCAATGTGACCATTGTAGCCAAAAGGTAAAATATAAAACTACTGATGACCCGACCAGCACTGATGCCCAAAGTCTGGGTTGCGCCACGAATGACATCGCGGATAAAGGAGGCAATGTAAATCCCGATAATGAAGAAAACGATGGCAGCTAATAATTGCGGCAAATACCCTAAAAGTTTGGAGATTTCATCTGATACGGCAGACCAGCCCAAAGCATCTGCTGCGGTAATAAAGACCAACAATAGCAAGAGCCAATAGATGAATTTGCCAATCAATACGCTGGGGGAAAGGGTTATATTGGCTTTGGTCAAGAAGTCTTTGACATTGACGTTTTCTGCGAGTTTGTTGAATTTGATGACTTTGAGAAGTCGCTCAATGCCTGTAGCAATAATTTTTGCGAATAACCATCCGAATAATAAGATGAATATTGCGCCGATAATGCCGGGGATAGCAGCCATTAATGTTTTTCCAAAGGTGGTTAAGGATTCAAAAAGTAATTCCGTCCACGTGGTTACTTCGTTCATTTAAAATGTTTTTTATTTGCCAGTTTAGAACTCATCTTCATCATCTTCTCCTTCGGCTAAATCAAAGAAAGCAGCTTCCGTTTTTGTAAATTTATCCGTAAATAAATCTGCTATATCCCCAATCAAATTGAGGGTGTCGAGGGTTTTAAACACCTCCTTTTTAAGTTCTTCGGGTGCATCTTCTTTCGGTATCAGTGCTTTGAATTTTTCTTCGAGATGCTTTTGGATGTCACTTTTTTCATTCTTCATCTTGTGCATTTTTTAAAAGTTCGGCCAATCGGTCACGACTACGTCTGAGCCGCATTTTGACGGCACTTTCACTAATTTTCAAAGTTTGTGCAATTTGCCTGACAGACATACTATCCTGGTAGCGCATCAACAGAATCATTTTGTCGTCTCCTTTCAGTTCTTTTAACAACAATTCTAACTGATTAAGTTGGATTTCTTTTAGGACTTTATTTTCCAGTTCAATTTCGTCGGCTGCCACTTGGTCATAATCACTAGCATCTAACTGTCCAAATTTAAGCCTTTTTTTCTTTTTTAAATAATCCATGCAATAATTATAAGTAATGGATTTGACCCAAAAAGAAAAATCAGAAGTGCCTTTAAACTTGGCCAGATTCATGAAAATCTTGATGATAATATCGTGTGAGAGGTCTTTAGCCACGTCGCGGTCTTTGGTGATACTGAGACATTTATAGAATACTTTATCGGCATATCGCTCATAAAGAATTTCGAGCAACTGCTTTTCACCTTGCAATACTTTTTGAATAATGTCCCAATCTGACCAATCCTTTGCGGTGGCTTTTTCTACTTTTTGTAAAATCATTTAAGTGAAATATGAAGCAAAGGTAAACAAATGTGACCAAATATCTAATTGAGGTCTTTATAAAAAAAATCAAGTATAAGGGAGTTTGTAAAAAATAATCTACCCACTCTGACTCGTCCTTTTTCCATTTAAGAAACTTAAAAAAGGCTCAAATAACCAGTTATGCTCGCATTTTTTAAATTCCTTAAATGAAAAAATTACTTCGTCATAATGGGTACCTTATTTATTACAAACTCCCTAAATACCCTTTGGAAATGGGTATCAAACCTCAAAACCTCAAAATAAAGAAGACCATGAAATTACCAATTTGCCAACTCTCCAAAACAAGTATATAGAAAAATTCTATTCACTAAAAGATAATTTATCAGAGACCCCTAATAAGTTTAGAAGGTTTGGAAATAAAAAAACTTATTATGCACCTCATGTTTTGCTAAAAAAAGGATTGAACAAGAATGAAATTTGTGCTTCATTTGTTGATTTTGATTGTGCATTTAGAGACGGCTGCTATGGTATCCAGGCCCCTCTTAATGAAGTTGATAAGTTAAAATTTTTGACAGTCTATTTTAATTCTTCATTAGTTTCTTATTTTTTATTTTTAAGTATTTCATCTTTAGGTATTGAAAGAGAGCAGATAATGCTTGAAGAGTATCTACAACTTCCCAATATTTTTGAAAAGACTTCTATATCAAAAATGTCCCAAATCAATGATTTATTTGATTCAATAATCGAATTAAAAAAAGATTTAATACCTAATAAATCTTCTATATTCTATGAGTTAAAGTCTAAATTAGACAGCTTAATTCTTGCCTCATTAAATCTTACAAAAATTGACGCTATCTTAATTGATTGCTTACTTAATAGTGAACTTAGCAGCTTTATTAACAAACAAAAATCTATCGCTTACCATCCTTGCCAACTTGACGATACAATAAAATACGCCAAATATCTCAATAAAACCATCAATGAGTTTTTGGATTATGACGATGAATTAGTTGCTTGGTCAACGGTGTTTGAATTGAGTCATCGGATTCCTTTAAATGTCACCGTTTTAAATTTGAACAATCAGAAAGCGGCAGATACTGTTGTCAATTTATCAGAGCAAGAAATCGGGCAAATTCTAAAAGCAATGGAGCGACACACCTACAAAAAATTTGCAGAAAGCATCTATTTTAGACGATTTTTCCGCTACTATGATGACGATAAAATCTATATCATCAAACCGAACGAAAAACGTTTTTGGTCTCGCTCAATAGCCATCAATGACGCAGACGAACTCATTGTAGAAATGCTAAACCAAATGAAATGAGTGGAAAAATTAACGCTAAAATCCTTCTAAAGTTTTATGAAAAAACAAGACACTGGTGTCATAAAGCAGTAGTTGAAGGTTACCAAAAATTACAGGTGAATGGTATTGATTATCGGGAATTTGAGGAAGAAGATATTAGTAAAGCATTGTATGAAGAAATGGTTGAGTTACCATTGGTAAAAGAAAAACAAATTACCATTGTTCCAGAATTTCGATTGTACGGCAAAAAATACTCTAATAAAGATGCTAATGCCAAACGGTCAGATAGAATTGATTTTCGATTTTCGAAGTGGAAGCAACAAAAGCAATTAGAGTATTTTGGAGAAGCGAAAAACCTTTCCTTGAACAATTGGACTAAAAGCTCTAATTCGACCCCAGTAAACGCCAGTTATTATAGAGGTCGATACATTGATACGGGCATCAAACATCTACTTTCGGGTAGTTATTCTCTGTTGACAGGTTTTCTAATTGGTTATGTGGTTAATGGTTCAGCCAATAATAATCTTGAAGCACTTAATAGACTTATAACTAAACGGAAACTCCAACCTGCTATCGGAATGATTGAGCAACAAAAAACTATTGGTGGCCATTTCGATTGTTATTCTTCGGAAAATCAAATGGTAGGAAAATCGGTCGGTTTAGACCATATTTTTCTACCATTTGATTGAATCTATTTTACTCATCAACCACTTTCTTCACCACTAAAATTACCGTTCCCACCTTCCCAAAGGTATGATAAATCGGCATACTCGTCACCATTTCTGTTTCACTACTGCCCCACCCCATTGCTGGATTAGTGGCATCAAAATCTGGGAAAATTTGTTGGATGTTGCGAGCTTCAAATTTAGCATTGGTGGCGTATTTAATTGCTCCATTTTGGTCGCAAAGTAAGATGCCACTGACATTTTTTTCGCTAAGAATGCTTGCAAAAACGTCTTTTGCATCGGTCGAGATGCCATTGAGTAGTACGTCTTTTCCAGTGATGGCGAGTATTTTTAAGACCGTTTTGGAGCTTAACAATTCCTGATTGAAGAATTGCTGATAAGCTGCTGCTACCGTATCTGCTTGGTTATTTCCGAAGGAAAAACTATCGAAAAAACCTTGCTTGGGTGTAAGCTTTGGTTCATCGGTTTCCGCCAATTCAGCAACGGGATGGGTCACAATTTTTTTTTGGGTGAGGGAATAATAATAGTGCTAAATGGATTAGCTAATTTGACAACTTATTATCAAAAATAAATTATATCTTGCGGCGGCGAAAAGATGACTTTTAACCTTCATAATCTTAACCAAAAATGCAATCAGGCTTCAAAAACAACCGAAATCAAGACGCTGCGGCTACTATTAGAGGATTTCTATATCAGGCGTATCAAACCATTGATTTGTGGCTTCAACTTAATGATGGGGAACAGTTAGAATTAGAAAAAGGGGAAGATGTTGATATTGTCAAAGAAAATGATGCTCGGGATTTAATCCAAGTAAAAGACTTAATATCAAAGATTACGCTTCGCGATAAAAATGTAGGAGAGTGTTTATTTAATTGGTATCAACATCAAAAGACCAATCCGAATTTTACCCTTAAATTTTGTTTTTTGACAACTGCCACAACAACAAAAGAAAAAGGTAGCCAATTTCCTAATGGTAAATGTGGCATAGAAATATGGCAAGAAATACATACAGATAAATGTACCGACAAGGATTTAGCACTCAAAGAGATTAAGAAAATATTGCTTGAAGCAGCACAAACATTAAAAGGTAAGCAATCTAAAAAACAAAATGCGGCTTGGGATGATTGGGTTAATTATCTCAATAATGTTAAAGGAGCTGACTTAGAAATTTTTATCAAAGGATTTTATTTCTTACCCGCCCAACAAAAATTGGATGATTTAAGAAATGCTATTGGAATTGCGTTACTTCAAAAGAAAAAAGCAACAACCAAAAATCTTGAAAGTAGAATTCAAACGTTTTTGACCTATGTTTTTCACAAGCTTTCAGAACCAGGTAAGAAAATTCTGACCGTCGAGGAAATTACCACTTGCGTTGATTGTAATTCAACTAATGAATTGAAAGAGTTAAATAATAAGTTGAAAGATTTAGAAGATTTCTATTCTCCGACAAATTTTTTGCAGAGACAACAACTCCACGAATATCCTAATCAGGAGAGTGTAAATAATTACAAAAAATCAATTAGAAAAGCTTATAAAAATTGGAATGTACCGCAAGAAGTAATTGGCTGGGAAGAGATTTCTACGAAGCAATTTGACCCAAAAGAAATTCATAGGTTTAAGGAAAAAGCAACCCAAGAAGATAGATTATCAACTTTAAATGCACCACTATTAAAATATAGAGGTTTAGGACAAAGAACCAATCAAAATATTTGGATATTTGAAGGAAATACTGGTTTGGGGAAAACAGTATTTCTGAAGTGTTTGAATTATGAATTTGCAAGCATAGACAATCCAAAAATTCCTATTTATATTCCGTTGAGAAAAATCAGTTCTCAGAATACTCTCAAAAAGCTTATCCTAAATGAATTAAATCAAAATGACTATGAAATAAAGGAAGAACAGCTTTTTAAATTACTAAAAAATCATCCTTTTACCCTATTGTTAGATGCCTATGACGAGGTTGACAAAACCTTTATTAGAACACTAAAAGAAGAAATCGGAGAGTTCGAAAGATTCTGTAAAATAATCATTACTACCAGACCAGTAGCCGTACTCAAGCTACCAAAATCGACGACCTTTGAACTTCAACCATTGGAGTATGACAGAGTCAAATCAATTGTAATTGAATACATTGGAGAATCCTCTTACTATGATTTCATCAAAAAAATTGAACAACATGGCTTACTCTCAGAAACTAAGAATATACTGCTATTACTCTTATTTATTGGCGTTTATCGAAAACATGGACAAGTTCCAGCTTCTAACTCTGAACTGATTAAAACAATTGTAGACGATATTTTTACATGGGTTTCCTCTAAAAATACCGCTGAAAATAGTTGGTTTACAAAGAATGTTATCGAAGATATTTTAGAGCAAATTGCTTATATTATTTATTCCAAAAATAGCAAAACGCAATTATTGAGTGAAGAAATTGACAAATTTTTCTTTGAATATATCGAAGATAAAGCCAAATTAAGGCAGATTCCCCAAGAAGAGACCATTGCGAAATTAAAGCATAGAATGGCACAAATTGGAATACTTATTTTTAATAAAAATGGAGAAATTTATTTTTGGCATCGACTATTTTTGAATCACTTTGCGACCATTTCTTTTGCAAAAAAAATCACCGCAGAAGAAATAGACTTAAAAAAAGTAATAGTAGAATATCACTGGATTATTCCGTTAATTAACTGTCCACCTTATCTTCCAGAAAAAAAGCAAATTGAATTTTTAGCACTCATAGAAGATAACCTTTGGCTAATAGCTGAAGCTTTAGCAAACGTATTAAACCCTTCGAAAGAATTATTACAAGAAACCATTCAACGACTAAAAGTCTGTTGTGTTTCGGGCATCTTTAAAATAAGGATGCATGGAATTCATTATCTTAAAATACTCAACCAAAAACATCGTCAATACACCAGTCCTGTTATCTGGGAATTATTTAATTCAACTTCATTGTGTGTTGAAGTGAGAAGGATAGCATTTTTGGAAATTGCCAGTGAAAAGTCAGAAGCCGCTCAAAAATTAGTTTTTGACCATTTAGATTGGGACGAGGGCAGTCAATTCAATGTCATTGGGACACAAGAAGAAGTAATAAAAGCATTGTCTTATTGCGGAGAAAAAGGGTATTGGCAAATGTTTGAATTACTAAAATTACGGTATTCGAGAATTTCTTTCTCTTTTGATAATGTTTTCTCAGAATTGATAACTTTCAACAAGTTACCCGAAGATTTGCTACAAGCAATATTTGACTGGTTTATTGAAGAATTTAATGATGATAATACTGAACGAATTCATTATAAAATCCCTCTTTTACTTGGGAAGATACGAAAAGAAGGATGGATATCCACGCTAATTTTAACTCTAAAAAATGCTATTATCCAAAACGGAGGCAAACTCAGATTTTCAAATATTAACATCATCAGAATATTAGAAGAATACACTTCCAAAGAATGTATCAATTTACTTTGGCAAGAATATAATTCTCCTGAAACTGTATTAGAATTAAAACGTGACATTGCAACAATTTTATCTAAATATCAGGGTGATGTTCCGCTTACATATTATCAAACATTGATTGAAGAAGAAGATATTAATTGTAAAAAATCAGGAATTAAAGGACTTGGACGATTTGAATACGGAGAAATACATTTACAGTTAAAGGATTTACTTCATCATGAAGAATGTGAAATCCACCGGTTGGCTTTTGAGGTATCTCTTGAAAATGGTTTTATCCTTGAACTGTTAAAAGAAGATTTTATTACAGAAGATTTTTTAGCCGATTGTCACTGGAAAACTGTATTTTTTTTAAAAGCTATCGCTAAATATGGATTAGAAAATCAAATTGATTTTATTAGAGATGTTATCAATAAAAATGGTGGAAGTTACTCTATTTTGGTTCACTATTTAAAAGCTTTAGCAGCTAATAATCTACAAGATAGATTGGTGGAAACCTTCAAAATGAATTATTTCAAAGATGAAAAATTAAAATTTCCAGAAGAAAATGATTGTGTTAGGCAACAAATCAATAAGTTTGAAATAATTGAACTTTTGCCTACAAAAACTGCAATAGAGATGCTAACTATTCTGTATGAACAATCGATAAATGCTGAAGATTTAAGAAATTTTTCCTATTATTTCGATGATGCTTATAAAAATAATTTTTCTCCTGATTTCTCTCCATTTTTGAAAAAATTAGTGATTGATTCAATCGAATATAACAACGTCAAAAATAATAAGAAAATTTATTCCACTCACCGTTACCTGTTGGCTTTGTCAACTATGATTAAAGATGACGATGAGTCATGGTTAATTGACTTATTCAAAAAATACCCACAAGCAGATGTTCAAGTAAGAATAAAAATAATATCGTTGTTAGGTAGAATTACAAAAACTAAATCTGCCGTCGAATTAGCAAAAACTACTGCGAAAACGACAGCAAATGGCATTATACTAAACTCTTGCTACGAAATTCTTGTTACTTACAATCGAAGAAATGGAATTTTACGGCAAATAAAAGAGTCAGAACTTTTTGATTACAATACGATGTAGAACTAATTCTCAATCAATCAAAACCAACTCTTTCAAAATCACCTCCGTCTCCTCCATCATCCAAACCAACTGCCAGCTATACGCATCAACATCACCAATACAATCCAAAAAATCCTGTGGCAATGGTACTTCATGCCGCGAATCTGGATGCCAGGGAACGATAAATTCCGTCTTACAAATCAACGTATCGACAATATGATTAGTCGAATCCCCTACCCTGTTTTTGTAAATGCTCAAACTTTTGATACCTTGAAAATCAGGCGACAAAGGAATCACTATCATGGCTTGGGTGGCAAGGTCAATAGACAAGTGAAACGCTCCTCGTCTCTCAGCTTTCCATTCGTAGGAAACCCGTCCTTCGGAAAAGGTTTGCGTCGTGATGGTTTGAGCAAAGGAAGTCGTAAAATATATATTGGATAACAGAAGGAAAGTAACGAATTTTAGGTAATCGTTTTTCATCGGATGATTTTTGTGGGTCAGGAATCAGGTTCAACAATAATGAATGAGAAATTATGAATGATGAATGTGACACTCATCAATATTTCACTGATTCCTGATTCCCATGTTAAACTAAAAAATTAAAGATTTCTTGCCGCACACTTTCTAACTAACCCAAATCGGTAACTCCATTCGTGCGGTAATTCGGAAGTTGAATATTTGTGGTTCGTAGCAATCCCAATATTCCTCGGACATCCAGAGATTGAGAATCGCCATATTGCCGTTTTGGTCACCCTCTCCTGTTTGTTCAAATTCCATGTATTCGAGACAGGCAATATCAGCTTCGAGGTCGGCCGGTTCAAAAATCAGGTCACGGGAACACAGACCTGCGCCGTTTGGCAAATCTGCATAAATCACGGGGTCGTGATAGACGCGAAATTGAAAATAGCTTTGCTCGCCAGATTGCTGAATGCTTAGACTCCAATTGCTTGGATTGTAGATACAGTTGACGAAAACTACATCGGATTCGGTGGAGGCCCAACCTTCGTATACGTATTGGCAATGATTGAGGCAGCCATTGGCGAGCGTCGGTTCTGGGCGAAAGTCTGGTGTACAGGGCTCGTTGGAAGAAGTACCAGACCAGCCTTTTCTTTCACTTAATGATTCCGTAGTTGGAGGACTTTCTCCTGTGGATTGGACGACGGATTGTAGGGAATCCATCTCTTGTTGTGCGGTGTTTTCACAACTAAAAGTGGCACACAGCAGCAAAAGGGCTACTGTGGCAGTAACAAATTTTTTCATAACACAAATTTTAGAAGGTTGACGGCAGACGGCCCACGGGGGACGGTTTGGCGCAACCTGAAAATGACTGCCGTTTTTTTAAATTTGGACAGCATTTTCAATTAAATAATTGTGCAAGGTAAGTAGCAACTTCTACTTAACATAATATTTGTGAATATTTTGTTATTAATGAATTGAATCATTACAGATTTCAGATTTACTTTTTCTTCATAGCTGTTTTTGTGATTCGGAGGCTTGGCGTTGGCTTTTCAATCAGCTGCCACAAGGGAGTTCCCTTCACTTCGGTCGGGATGACAAATAGCGGGAACTCCCTTGTAGCTGCTGATGCGGGGGTGGCAGTCGCGGCGCGTATGATGTGGGGATTTTGGGAGGCGCGGCGGCTGACACCTGGCGATTTTTATCTCGTTTCCCATCGTTTGACCACTACCCTACTTTCCCACGTTTCCGTTACTAAATCCATTGCACCATCAATTTGAAAATACAGGCAGTAATTTCCGTGTTTCCAATTTGTTGCCGGTTCGCTGTAAAAGTTACCTTCTGGAATTTTCAAAATATGGAAAGCTTCGGCACATAATTCTATATTTTCAAAACAGATTTCTAACAAACCGATTTCGTCGTAAAAATCTACTTCCAAATTGGGATAGTTCAACGGAAATTCGTCTTTGATAAGGATTTTTCGAGGTTGCGCAATTTTGATTTGCTGCGTTTTGCAAGTGTTGAAAATATAGGTGATTGTTAACAGGTAGAGTAGATTTTTCATAGATTTTTAGTTTCCTTCGTTTCAGTCGGAATGACAAAATTGGTACTCGGTTTTAGGTGCTGAGGGCAGCACAGTTCAACTTTTTCCGGTTAATAATTTTATTTTGTGATGGTTAAATCCTTTTCAGGTGAAAGGAATTTAAAATAGGGTCAATTGATTTTGTTGCTGTACCCTTTTAAGGTGCGCTTTCCATTTTTTACTTTGCTCTGCTTCTGCTAACCAAGATTTTACAAACTCAATAGGAGCATCAAAATCCTCTATTGATTGAGCCGCTGTAAAGTGAGAACGGTAGCCTGTTTCGGTCATTGGCAGCGGAACTCTATCTTTAGATAATACTTCCAAATGGGCTAAACGATACCCTTTAACTCTTTTAGTGGCTTCGGAATAATCGGGATTGTAAAGGATTTCAATTTCTATTGCATTCCACAGCAATGAAAAGCGTTGATAGGCAGCTTTATTGACCATTGCAAATAAATTTAGCTGCCTTTTCCGCCTGCGCTGCTGCGGTTACGACCATTTTGACATCTGCTTTCAAAACATTCAACCAACCCCGCAAATAAGCCGCTTGGTTTTGCACCAATTTTGGTAGGTCAATTTGACAATCAAAACATAAAAATGCGCTCGTCATTTCGGCAATTAATTCTTCTCTACTGTATTCGGCAGAACCAAAAGCAGCAGGTCGCGCACCTGTTTTAAATCGGTCTAATCGGCTGTGGTGTCCCGTCCAATGTCCCAACTCATGGAAAAGGGTGCTGTAATATTCTTCGCTATTATCAAATTGTTTGATTCTCGGCATATTCACAATGTCCAGGGATGGAGAATAATAGGCTTTTGCTTTGTTCATAAATTCCAATGTCAAATTTTTGCAACCCTTGACAATTTCTTCGCAGCGGTCAATTTTTTCGTTGACTTTCAGTTCCCTCCACTCTGGTCGGGATGACAAAGAGTCAAACTCAATTCCTTCGATTTGGGTCGCATTAAACACCTTATAAAACCGTAAAAAGGGAATTGATTTATCCGCTTCTTCCCTCGTTTTTACTTTTTGACCATTTGCATCCAAGTGCATCCAATTCCAGTAAAAAACGGGCGTGGATTTCTCTCCTTTAATCACTTTTCCACCCATCTCGCTCACTTGCTTGAAAGTCAAAAAATAGGGGTTGTCAAATTCGCAAAGCAGTAAAAAGAAATTGATGCCAGAATATGGACGTTTGGTTTTGTAATTCATTGGACGGACGCCGTTAGTCCCGTGAATGCTTTTCCAAGGTTTGCGCCATGCGGCTGTACCTGATTCTAATAAATCGGTAATTTTATCGGTGACGATTTGATAAACGGTTCCTCCACTTCGGTCGGAATGACAAGTTTTTTGTCGGTCGGAATGACAAGTTTTCTTTTTCATCTGTTCAATTTTTCGATTTTGAGAAAAGGAATCCAGCCCCAACAATGTGGAACTGTTGGGTACTGAATTCAAAAAATACATCGGCTAAAGTTTTAGCGACTTAATTACGCGGCTTTCGCGGTTGCTTTTTTAGTCGTCATTTTCTTAGCTGCTACGGGCTTACCTTCGACGTGGGCAATTAGTTCTTCCTCTCGCTTCTCTTCGGCTTTCAATTCCTTGATCGTCGCAATTTTGCCATCGCTCCAGTTTTTGGTAAATAAGGTTTCATAGTTGCGGGTAT
>CAYUNA010000002.1:0-32547 GCA_964445895.1 uncultured Saprospiraceae bacterium
TTTGCGTTTGTGTATCTTGATTTCCGCAGTTATCAGTAGCCGTCCATGTTCGAGTTATTAGAACTGCATCCTCGCAATTACCTGTTGGAACTGTAGTAGTTTCTTCAAAGGTAATGGTCACATCATTATCGCAATTATCACTTGCTGTTGGTTCAGCTGCTACTGGAACTTCGTCACATTCAATCGTTAAATCACCTGGAACATCTATTAAAACTGGATTAGTAGTATCTTGTATATTTAAAGTTTGCGTATGCGTTGTTGCATTATCACAATTATCAGTCGCTACCCAAGTACGAGTTATTAGATAAGTATCATCAGTACAGCTTCCATTATTGGTTTGAGTTGATATTTCTGTAAAGTCAACATCAACTGCACCGTCACAATTATCACTTGCTGTCAAAACATCTGCCGCTGGTACGTTATCACATTCTACAGTTACATCCGCTGGCAATATTTCATTAAACGTAGGTGGCGTATTGTCACCAACGGTCACAACTTGTGTATGTGTCGTTTGATTATTACAATCATCCGTTGCAACCCATGTTCGAGTAATCGTATAAGCATTATCTGCACAATCTCCAGTTGTGGTTGTTTGTGTAGAAACTTCTGTTAAAACAATATCAATATTTTCATCACAATCATCCGATGCAGTCATAATTGGTGCAACTGGAACAGCATCACATTCTACCGTTTCATCTATTGGCAAATTATCAAAAGTTGGTGATGTTGTATCTTCAATGGTGAACGTTGCTGTCGTTTGACTTGAATTTCCACATTCATCTGTTACAGTGAAAATAACGGTAACACTGCCCGCTTCACCACAATCTGTTGTGAAATTAGCTACATCATAATCATTTGTCCAAACCAAATCTGCTTGTGCTGTTACATTGTCTGTTGCATTTGCACCTCCATTATTTGCTAGCCAAGCATTCAAGGCAGCAAGATTTCCTTCACCGTCACATTCTACGGTTTCATTGGCTGCAAATGGAGCAATAATTGGAGAAACCTCGTCCATATAACCAGCATCTACCGTCATATTTGGCGTTCCGCTAACTAAAGTAACTGCATCTGAAATACCCGTATTAGGGTCAACATCACTATCCAAAGTATCGTCGCCTCCTTGATTTTGTGGAGAGAATGTCAAACCAATTGGCGTAGCAGGGAAACCAAATGTTACAGTATAAGTACCAGGAATCAGGTCTATAAATTCATAAAATCCTGCTGCATCCGTCGTCATCGTTTGTGGTGCCACTACAGTACCATTTCCTGTTGTTCCATTTAGAGTAACAAGTACACCTTCTATTGGTGTTTCACCTGCATCCTGAATTCCGTTTTTATTACAATCAAAGAAAACATAGTCTCCAATTGAGGTGAATGCTATATTGATAATACCTGCATCTATATCCAGGTTATCGTCACCGCTATTTAATTTAATTCCTTGTACAATTCCTGTAGTTGAATCAGCATCAGAATCAACTGTGGTATTGTTACCTTCTGTTTGATAGGTGAAGGTGAAACCATTTGGCAAAATAAATTCTACTGTATAAGAACCTGGGTATAAATCTTCAAAAAGGTAATATCCTGTTCCATCAGTCGTAGTTGTTTCTGAAACATTAACTCCAGTATTGGTTTGTCCAGTCAAATTCACTACAACTCCACCAACGCCTGGCTCACCAGCATCTTGAATTCCATTGGCATTTAAATCTTCCCAAACGAAATCTCCTAAAGTAGAAAGTTCAATAATACCCGCATCAATTGTCGTATCAACTTGACCACTTGTTAAGTTATAAATTGGTGTAAAACCGTCAAATAATGGGTCAGAATCATACAAATCTGGTGGTGTGCCCGGAGGATAAACACCGTCATATTCTGAAATTGAAATATCTTCCATGAATGCTTTAAGTGCATTCGATGAATGATTGCCCATGCCATTGGTATCCGTCACCAAGTTTTCAGGCAACTCTACTCTAATTACACCTGGGGCAGTTGGAGTAACAAGTAACTGCCACATATTTCCACTACCTACAATATTCGTTGCGGTACCATTTGTTACCACAAAATCACTTATATCAAAACCTGTCAAATCTTCTGTTCCAGTGATATCTATGATGAAATCACCCGTCACTGTTTGTGAAGGAGTTGTCAAAGTTACTGATGGACGAATTGGGTTTGGTGAGTTGTTATTATTGCCATTTGCTGGTTCAAAAACAACGAAAGCAACCCGTTCTTTCGGGTGATTTCTATCGGAATCTCCTATTTGGTCTTCATCTGCCAGTAATGTTATATTTCCATTTGTCACCGCATTTGGTCCAGATAAAGCTGCCCATGAACCGTTTTCACCATTCATACCAGATACACTGGCAATTGCTGAGGTTGCATTTGTAACTCCATTATAATTATAAGCATATCCATCGTAGGGATTGTCAATATTGTCAGGGCCTCTTACGATTCTTGGGCCAGTTCCTGCCACAAAACTCCAGTCTCCTATCGTTCCAGAACCTGATTCCAAAACAATATAGCCAATTTCCTCATTTGTCCGATTTTCATCTGGGTCTTCCCCAACATGTTTTCCAGCATTAAATTCCGTACTTGTAGCTGGATTTTCAGGGTCATTTGAACTTGACCAAAATACTGACCAATCTGGGTCATTGGTAGTCATTACCTGACCAACAATTACGGGTTCAGTATAAGTATTTGCATAATTTCTACTTTCAAAATTAGGCGTCCAATCATAATTTCCACCACTATTGTAAGCTGTCTGTGTAGAATTTGCACGAACTGCTTCTAAAGTAATTCCATGCTGGGCTTCGGTATATACGCCTTCTTCAATTACAAGATAATTAATTTCATAATTGGCTGGTAATGGCGTATTTGAAGGGTTTTGTAATTTAACTTCAAATGAATTACTACCTGCATTTTGTATACGAGTCACTGCTGGCAATGCGTTTTCATCAGGATAAGTTACTGTCGCAATGACCACTGGATTGATGTAAGTTTTATCTAAAGTCACTGTCTGCCAAGCATCACCTGCATTAGTCAAAACGCCTGTTTCTGCGGTAATCAATTCCATGTTTGCACCAACGGTCAATGTATTTGAATTACAAGACAAATTGCCTGCTGCATCACCAGAAGTATTCGCTTGAAGCGTAATTTCAACTGGACTTGAACTCAATGGCGTTACCGAAATTGTATAGTTTGACCCCGAACCAGTAATGCTGGTAATCGTGCCATTCGTTACATTGAAATCTGCAATATCAACACCAGTTACGGCTTCGTTAAAAATTACATCTACTTCAAATGGACCATCTGTATTAATTGCATCTGTAGTCAAAATCACTGACGGTGGCACTTGGTCTCCTATGATAAAGGTCTGGTCAGTTGGTGTAATTACAAAGTCGTCTGTAATGTCAAAACCAACTTGATAATCACCTGGAGGCAAATTATCGAAGTAGTAATAACCATCCGGACCAGTTTGTTGCGTCTGATTGACAGGTGTTCCATTGCCTGTTGTACCAACCAAGAATACGTCACGCCCTTCAAGGCCCGGCTCGCCTGGTGTTTGAATTCCATCTCCATTTGAATCTTCCCAAACGTAATTACCTAATGCCGCAGGGATATAAATACCCGCATCAATGGTGTAATTTGGTTGTCCTGAAAATAAAGTAATTAATTCAGAATCTCCTGTTGCTGGATTAGCATCACTGTCAATTGCATCGCTGCCACCTTCATTTTGATACGTGAAATTATAGCCTGTTGGCAAATCAAAATTCACCACATAGTCACCTGGGAATAAATCTTCAAAAATATAGTATCCATCACTATCTGTCGTTGTTGTTTCAGAAACTACAACACCACTTCCTGTTGTCCCTGTCAAAGTAACCAATACGCCTTGTACGCCATCTTCCAACGCATCCTGAATACCGTCGCCGTTAGTATCCAACCATACATAATCCCCTAATTCCGTATTGCCTGTCTCGACCATACCTGCATCAATAGAAAGGTTGCTTTCACCAGATGCCAAAGTTACTGTCGCTGTTTCACCAGTCGTTTCATCAGCATCAGAGTCCAATTCTTCATCACTGCCTACATTCGCTGTCGTAAACTCATAATCCGTTGGTGGTGTGAAGGTTACCACATAATCACCTGGTGATAAGTTTTCAAAAATATAACCACCTTCGATGTCTGTTGTCGTTGTATAAGTTACAGTTGTTCCATCAGGTTGTACGCCTTCTAATGTTACCAAAACATCCATGATGCCTGGCTCAGAAAGGGTATCCTGCAAACCGTTTCCATCCAAATCTTCCCAAACGTAGTTACCTAATTGAGCATCACAATCGCCCACATTTGTTGGAGCAACCGGGCTCATGAAAGCACATGGTTCGTCACTTTCGTCAAACAATTCTGCAAACTGTGCTAAAGTTGTTGTTCCAAAAGTAATGAGTCCTAAGTCTAAATGATTCGTTTCATTCGGATTAGCAACATAAACCAATGCTGAAATAGAATACTCGCCAGAAAGCGTCGCTACAAATGTTGGGTTGATGTTGGTTTCTACAATAATATTCGTTGGACCATAAGATAAAATGTACATTACATCATATCCTCCTGGTACAACCATATCGCCGTTTGGCATTGCACCAATCGCGCCGCTTCCAGCAGGTGGTAAACAAACAAATTGGTCAATGATATTTAATGTTCCTGCATCTCCTGCGGTCAAGTTTACATTGATAATTTGAGTCGCTGTCGTTTCATTTCCACAATCGTCCGTTGCCGTCCATGTTCGGGTAACGATATAGCTACAGCCGATGCCCTGGTCTTCTACCAATACGATTTCTACATCATTGTCACAATTGTCAGTTGCCGTGATGTCCACTCCAATTTCTGGTGCATCTGGAATTGGTAATTCTGTTACCGTAATGTCTTCAGGGATACCCATAAAAATTGGGTTGGTTTCGTCGATAACGGTAATGATTTGCACACCCGTTATTACATTGCCACAATCATCTTCCAAACGCCATGTTCTCGTGATTGTACCCGTTTCATTACATTCTGTCAAATCATCAACATCACTATATGTTGCTTCATCAATTGCAGGGTCACAAGAATCTGTTTCATCTGTTACATCTCCCGTCAAGGTCAAATCATCAGGGTCTTGTTCGCACGAAATTGTTACATCATTTGGAGTTGTAAAGGTCGGAGGAATGGTATCAATTAAAGTAATAATTTGTACCTGCGAAGAATCATTTCCACACGCGTCTACCAATGTCCAAGTCCGCATAATGATTGCCGAACCTTCACACGGATCATTTGGAGAAAGACTATCGCTGTGAGTAGCCTCACCAATATTTGTATCACAAGCGTCTGCCTCATCTGTTACATCTCCCGTTAAGGTCAAGTCATTCGGATTTTGAATACAATCAATTGTGATATCTGATGGCACAGTAAAATACGGTGCTGTCTCATCTACAATAGTCAAAATTGCCGTGGTCGTTGTTTCATTTAAGCAGTCATCTGTTGCTGTAAAAGTAATCGTCACATCGCCACTTGCACCACAACCGTCACTCAAGTTATCAGCGTAATTATTTGACCAAGTGACGTTTCCACAAATATCAGTTGCAGTTGCGCCGCCGTTGTTGGCTAACCAATTGGCAATTGCTGCGTCCTGGTCAGCCGTCGAACAATTAATGGTCGTGTCTTGTGCTACCAAAGTAATCGTTGGTGCAGTCGTATCTTCGATGGTGAAAGTCGCCGTGGTGCTGGTTGAGTTGTCACAGTCATCCGTTGCCGTAAAAGTTACCGTTGCTGTTCCTGTTGCGCCACATTCATCACTCAAGCCAGTGAAATCATTTGTCCAAACCACATCCGAACATAAATCCGATGCTTCTGCACCGCCGTTGGCTGCTAACCATGCATTTAATTGAGCAACATTACCCGCGCCGTCACATTCTACCGTTTCATCTGCTGCTGCTACGTCAATTGTTGGATTCGTATCGTCAATAATGGTTAAAACAGCTGTTGCCGTTGTTGTATTTAAACAATCATCAGTAACCGTGAATGTTACCGTCGCCGTACCTGTTGCGCCACAATCGTCGCTTAGGTCACCCGTTTCATAATCATGTGTCCAAATTACACCGCCACAAATATCAGAAGCTGCACCGCCACCGTTGTTGTTTAACCATGCTAAAATCGCTGCATCCTGGTCTGCCGTTGAACAGTTAATGGTCGTATCTTGTGGTGCAAAACCAATTGTTGGAGGAACAGTATCTTCAATGGTGAAAATTGCGGTGGTCGTTGATGTATTGTCACATTCATCCGTTGCCGTAAAGGTCACCATGGCATTACCTGTTGAGCCACAATCATCCGTTAAACCAGTGAAATCATTCGTCCAAGTAACGTCGCCACAAGCATCAAAGGCAGTTGCGCCGCCGTTGTCCGCTAACCATGCATTTAATTCAGAAACATTACCCGCACCGTCACATTCTACCGTTTCATCCGCTGCTTCAGTATCAATCGTTGGTGGTGTTTCATCAATAATAGTTAATACTGCCGTCGTTGTCGTTTCATTCAAGCAATCATCTGTTGCCGTAAAGATTACAGTTACATTTCCACTTGCACCACAACCGTCAGATAGATTGTCGGTATAATTATGAGACCAAGTTACGTTTCCACAAATGTCACTTGCTGTTGCACCACCGTTGTTCGCTAACCAATTGGCAATCGCTGCGTCCTGGTCGGCATTCGAACAGTTGATTGTGGTGTCTTGTGCTTCCAAAACAATCGTTGGAGCGGTTGTATCTTCAATGGTAAATATTGCCGTGGTTGTAATTTCATTATCACAATCATCGGTTGCCGTAAAGGTCACTGTTGCCGTACCTGTTGCGCCACAATCGTCACTCAAGCCATTAAAATCATTTGTCCAAACGACGTCCGAACAAAGGTCTGACGCTTCTGCCCCACCATTATCGGCTAACCATGCATTTAATTGAGCAACGTTGCCAGCGCCGTCACATTCTACCGTTTCATCCGCTGCATCAGTATCAATTGTTGGTGGTGTATTATCCACAATGGTCAAAGTTGCCGTCGTTGTCGTTGCATTATTACAATCGTCGGTCGCGGTGAAAGTTACCTCAACCGTTCCCGTTGCGCCACAATCGTCAGATAAATTATTGGTGTAATTATTTGTCCAAACGACATCACTACAAACGTCGCTTGCGGTCGCGCCGCCGTTGTTAGCTAACCAACTGGCTATGGCTGCATCCTGGTCAGCAGTCGAACAATTAATCGTTGTGTCTTGCGCCACCAAAGTAATCGTTGGTGCAGTTGTATCTTCAATAGTGAAAGTTGCCGTGGTGCTGGTTGAGTTGTCACAATCATCCGTAGCTGTAAAGGTCACGGTCGCTGTACCAGTTGCGCCACAATCGTCACTCAATCCTGTGAAGTCATTTGTCCAAGTCACATCCGAACATAAATCAGAAGCCGATGCGCCACCGTTTGAATTTAACCAATTGTTTAAAGCAGTTGTATTGCCTGCGCCATTACATTCTACCGTTTCGTCGCTGGCTGCTACGTCAATGTTTGGGTTTGTTTCATCAATAATGGTCAGCGTTGCGGTGGTTGGCGTTGAATTTCCACAAACATCTGTTGCCGTGAAAGTCACATCAACTGTTCCCGTTGCACCACAGTCGTCGCTTAAATTATTGGTGTAATTATGCGTCCAAGTGACATCACCACAATTATCGGTTGCCGTCGCACCACCGTTGTTGGCTAACCAACTCGCAATCGCTGCGTCTTGGTCAGCAGTCGAACAATTTAAAATCGTATCCTGTGCTGGATTGGTAATGGTTGGTGGAATAATATCCTGAACCGTGATGATTTGATTTTGTGTAGTATTGTTACCACAATCATCGGTCAAACTCCATGTTCTAATAATTGTTCCTGTACCTGCACAGCCTGTTTGACCGTCGCTGTTATCAGTGTAAGTTGCTTCGTCAATGGCTGGGTCGCAGGTATCTGCTTCATCGGTTACATCGCCCGTTAAAGTCAAATCTGTTGGGTCTTCTTCACACGAAATGGTTACATCTACTGGGACAGTAAATGTTGGGACAATATTGTCGATGACCGTGATAATTTGGTCTTGTTCATAAACATTGTCACATTCGTCGGTCAAATTCCAGGTGCGTGTAATAACGCTTGCGCCGTCACATGGGTCATTTTCAGAAACAACATCTGAATAGGTTGCCTCATTTAAATTAACTGCACACTCATCCGCTTCGTCCGTTACATCACCCGTCAAGGTTAAATCATCCGGGTTTTGAATACAAGTAATTGTTACATCAGCCGGAACCGTAAATGTTGGGTTAGTGGTATCTGTAATGGTCAAAATTGCGGAAGTAGTTGTCGTATTTAAACAATCATCCGTTGCCGTAAAGGTTACCGTTGCCGAACCTGTTGCGCCACATTCATCTGAAATAACGGTGAAATTATGCGACCAAGTGACATTTCCACAAATGTCAGAAGCCGTCGCGCCGCCGTTGTTGTTTAACCAAAGCTGAATAATCGCATCCTGGTTGGCAGTTGAACACTCAATAACGGTGTCTTGTGCTTCCAAAACAATCGTTGGTGCGGTTGTATCTTCAATGGTAAAAATTGCCGTCGTTGTTGAGGTATTGTCACATTCATCCGTTGCCGTAAAGGTCACCGTTGCCGTACCTGTTGCACCACAATCATCCGTTAAACCAGTAAAATCATGCGACCAAGTAACGTCGCCACAAGCATCAAAGGCAGTTGCGCCGCCGTTGTCTGCTAACCATGCATTTAATTCAGAAACATTACCCGCGCCGTCACATTCTACCGTTTCATCCGCTGCTTCAGTATCAATCGTTGGTGGTGTGTTGTCCACAATTGTCAAAATTGCCGTTGTTGTTGTTTCATTCAAGCAATCATCTGTTGCCGTAAAGATTACAGTTACATTTCCACTTGCACCACAACCGTCAGATAGATTGTCGGTATAATTATGAGACCAAGTTACGTTTCCACAAATGTCACTTGCTGTTGCACCACCGTTGTTCGCTAACCAATTGGCAATCGCTGCGTCCTGGTCGGCATTCGAACAGTTGATTGTGGTGTCTTGTGCTTCCAAAACAATCGTTGGAGCGGTTGTATCTTCAATGGTAAATATTGCCGTGGTTGTAATTTCATTATCACAATCATCGGTTGCCGTAAAGGTCACTGTTGCCGTACCTGTTGCGCCACAATCGTCACTCAAGCCATTAAAATCATTTGTCCAAACGACGTCCGAACAAAGGTCTGACGCTTCTGCCCCACCATTATCGGCTAACCATGCATTTAATTGAGCAACGTTGCCAGCGCCATCACATTCTACCGTTTCATCTTCAGCCGCTACGTCAATTGTTGGATTGGTATTGTCAACGATAGTCAAAACAGCCGTTTCCGTTGTTGTATTTAAACAGTCATCTGTAACCGTAAATGTCACGGTTGCAGACCCCGTTGCTCCACAGTCATCGCTCAAGTCACCTGTTTCATAATCATAAGTCCAAACTACACCGCCACAAATATCCGAAGCCGAACCGCCACCATTGTTGTTTAACCATGCTAAAATAGCTGCGTCCTGGTCTGCCGTCGAACAGTTAATTGTGGTGTCTTGTGGCGAAATATCAATGCTTGGCGGAACGGTATCTTCAATCGTGAAAGTTGCCGTGGTGGTACTTGCGTTATCACATTCATCCGTTGCCGTGAAGGTGACTGTTGCACTTCCGGTTGCGCCACATTCGTCGCTTAATGCGTTGAAATTATTTGACCAAGTGACATTTCCGCAAAGGTCAGAAGCTTCTGCCCCACCGTTGTCGGCTAACCACGCATTTAATTCAGAAACATTGCCCGCACCGTCACATTCTACCGTTTCATCGGCTGCTTCTACATCAATAACTGGAGGCGTAATATCTACAATAGTTAAGATAGCAGAAGTTGTTGTGGCATTCAAACAATCATCCGTAGCGGTGAAAGTCACCACTACATTTCCACTTGCACCACAACCATCTGAAAGGTTGTCCGTATAGTTATGTGACCACGTTACGTTGCCACAAATGTCGGAAGCCGTTGCGCCTCCATTGTTTGCTAACCAATTGGCAATTGCGGCAGCCTGGTCGGCATTTGAACAATTAATTGTGGTGTCTTGTGCTTCCAAAACAATCGTTGGTGCAGTTGTATCTTCAATCGTGAACGTCGCCGTTGTCGTAATTTCATTATCACAATCATCCGTCGCTGTAAAAGTTACGGTTGCCGTGCCTGTTGCGCCACAATCATCACTCAAACCTGTAAAATTATTTGTCCAAACAACGTCTGAACATAAATCAGAAGCTTCACCGCCGCCGTTATTTGCCAACCATGCATTTAATGCGCTTGTATTTCCAGCACCATCACATTCTACCGTTTCATCACTTGCTTCCGTATCAATAGTTGGAGGCGTATTATCTATAATTGTCAACTGTGCCTGCGTCGTTGAAGCATTATTACAATCATCCGTTGCGGTGAAGGTTACCGTAACAGTACCTGTTGCGCCACAATCATCACTCAAATTGTCTGTATAATTATGTGTCCAAGTCACTCCGCTACAAACATCGCTTGCCTCGCCACCACCATGATTTGCTAACCAAGCCGCAATCGCTGCATCCTGGTCGGCAGTCGAACAGTTAATTGTGGTATCTTGTGCCACTACATCAATCGTTGGAGGAGTCGTATCTTCAATGATGAAAGTCGCCGAAGTTGTTGAAGAATTTCCACATTCATCCGCTACCGTAAAGGTTATGATAACCGCACCCGTTGCGCCACATTCATCGCTGAAGGTTTGTGTACTTGAATTATTCGTCCAAACCAAATCACCAACTGCCGTTACATTATCCGTTGCGCTACCATTTCCATTGGCATTTAACCAAGCCTGAAATTGAGCAATATTGCCTGCGCCGTCACATTCTACCGTTTCGTCAATTGCCTCAACAACAACTGGCGCCGTTACATCAATATAACCTGCATCGACGCTGATGTTATTTTCATTGGAAACCAAAGTCACGGCATCCGCTACACCACTTGCATTGACATCAGAATCTAAACCATCATCCGAACCTTGATTTTGAGGTGCAAAATCCAATCCGTTCGGTGTGCTTGATGTTCCAAAAGTAACGGTGTAAGTACCTGGCAAAAGATTAGTAAATTCGTATAAACCATTGGCGTCGGTTGTCGTCGTTTGTGCAACAATTGCATTGCCCGCGCCGTCTGTTCCTGTTAAGGTTACTGAAATGTTTTCAATACCATATTCCAAAGAGTTGGCATCTTGAATACCATCTTTATCACAATCTAAAAATGCCAAATCACCGAGGCTTGCGAAGCGAACCATACCCGCATCTTCTGTCAATACTTGTTCGCCAGAAATAATAGTAAATGGCGTTGCTGCACCTGTCGTTTGATTGGCATCAGAATCGTTGGCATCGTCGCCACCTAAGTTTGCGTAAGTAAAAATATAACCAGTTGCGGTTTCAAAAGTTACCACATAATCACCTGGTACTACATTTTCGAAAAGGTATAAACCATTGGCATCTGTGAATAAAACTTCACTCACTGGAATGCCTGCACCTGTTGTTCCGGTCAAAGTTACCCGAATGCCTTCAATGCCTGGTTCACCAGCATCTTGTTGACCATTTCCATTCAAATCTTCCCAAACGTAGTCTCCAACTTGCGTATTCGCTACATTGATAAAACCAGCGTCAATGCTGTCATCATATTCTCCACTTTCTAAATTAGTCAATGGTGCATCGCCTGTGGTTTCGTTGGCATCAGAATCAATCGCTTCACTGCCGCCTTGTTCGGATGCTGTGAAAATAAAACCAGTTGGTTCAGTGAAATTCACGGTGTAATCACCCGGAATTAAATTGGTAAATTCATAGAAACCCGTGCCTGTACTCGTTGTCGTTTGTAAGGTAACTGATGTACCGTTTCCAGTTGTTCCGGTTAATTCGACCACTACTCCACCCAATGGCGGTTCGCCCGCGTCCTGAATACCATTTCCATTCAAATCTTCCCAAACGTAATCACCTAACGACGCGAATTGAATCATACCTGCATCAATGGTTAGGTTTTCTGTACCAGAAACGATGTTGATATTTGCCGTTTGTCCATTCGCTGGATTTGCGTCGGAGTCAGCTGTGTCATCACCGCCTTGGTTTGGATAAGTATATTCAAAACCAGCTGGATTCGTGAAGGTAACGATGTAGTCACCTGGGAAAAGGTCGTTAAATTCGTAGCTACCATCAGGATTAGTCGTGATTGTAATGTCAACAGGTGTTCCATTTCCAGTCGTTCCAGTCAATTGAACGGTTACGCCGCCAATGCCCGGTTCGCCAGCATCTTGCACACCGTCACCATCTAAATCATTCCAAACAAAGTCACCAATTCGAGCATCATCTGCTACAAAACCAGCATCAATATCGGGGTTGTATTCGCCAGAAATAAGCGTTACCTGGTCTGCAACGCCTGTTGTTTGATTGGCATCAGAATCTGTTGCTTCCGTGCCTGTTTCATTTTGATAAGTAAAAACATAACCTGTTGGTTCACCGAATATTACGGTGTAATCGCCAGGGATTAAATTTTCAAAAATATAGCTACCATCAGGGGCAGTTGTTGTGGTTTGAGTTGGAACAGTTGTGCCGTTTCCTGTTGTACCATTTAAGGTAACCGGAACGCCACCCAAGGCAGGTTCACCCGCATCTTGCACACCGTTTCCATTGGTATCTTCCCACGCATAATCTCCCAAAGATGCATATTCAATCATACCTGCATCCAAAGTTAGATTTTCATCACCAGAAGTAATGGTAACGGTTTGCGTTGTACCTGTTGAAGGATTAGCATCTGAATCCGCTGTATCATCGCCACCTTCATTTGGATAAGTAAACTCAAAACCAGTTGGTGTAGTAAAAGTCACCTCATAATCACCTGGGAACAGGTCGTTGAATTCGTAGCTACCGTCAGGATTGGTCGTGATTGTAATGTCAACAGGTGTTCCATTTCCAGTCGTTCCAGTCAATTGAACGGTTACGCCGCCAATGCCCGGTTCTCCACCATCTTGGATACCATCACCGTCTAAGTCATTCCAAACAAAATCACCAATTCTTGCGCCTAATGCGATGAAACCAGCGTCAATATCTGGATTATTTTCACCTGCAACTAAGGTCACAGGGTCTGCCACTCCTGTTGTTTGATTCGCATCCGAATCCGTTGCTTCTGTGCCTACTTCATTTTGATAAGTGAACACATAACCCGTTGGTTCGCCGAACGTTACGGTGTATGTACCTGGAATTAAATCTTCAAAAATATAGCTACCATCTGGCGCAGTTGTCGTCGTTTGAGTCGTTACCGTTGTGCCGTTTCCAGTTGTACCATTTAAAGTAACCGGAACACCGCCCAAGGCAGGTTCGCCAGCGTCTTGCACGCCATTTCCATTGGTATCTTCCCATGCATAGTCTCCTAAAGATGCATATTGAATTAAACCTGCATCAATCGTCAAGTCTTCACTACCTGAAGTGATGGTAATGGTTTGCGATTGTCCAGTTGTAGGATTGGCGTCGGAATCTTCTGTATCGTCGCCACCTTGGTTTTGATAAGTAAATTCGTAGTCCGTTGGAGGTGTGAAAGTCACCACATATTCGCCCGGAATAAGGTCGTTAAATTCGTAGCTGCCATCAGGGTTTGTTGTAATTGTTACGTCAACAGGTGTTCCGTTTCCAGTTGTGCCTGTCAATTGAACGGTTACACCTCCGATGCCTGGTTCGCCTGCATCTTGTGTGCCATCTCCATTGGTATCACTCCAAACGAAGTCTCCAATTCTTGCGCCTAATGCAATGAAACCTGCGTCAATATCAGGGTTGTATTCGCCAGAAATAAGCGTTACCTGATCGGCATCACCCGTTGTTTGATTCGCATCAGAATCGGTTGCTTCCGTTCCTGTTTCGTTTTGATAAGTAAAGATATAACCTGTTGGTTCACCGAACGTTACGGTGTAGTCACCAGGGATTAGATTTTCAAAAATGTAGCTACCGTCTGCGGCAGTTGTCGTCGTTTGAGTTGGAACGGTTGTACCATTTCCAGTTGTGCCGTTTAAGGTAACTGGAACACCGCCCAAGGCAGGTTCGCCGCTGTCCTGAATACCATTTCCATTGGTATCTTCCCATGCATAATCTCCCAAAGATGCTAATTGAATCATCCCCGCATCAATGGTCAAATCTTCACTACCTGAAGTGATGGTAATGGTTTGAGATTGTCCAGTTGTCGGGTTCGCGTCAGAGTCATTTGAGTCGTTGCCACCGTTATTAGTTTGGTCTTGATAAGTATATTCGTAGCCTGTCGGATTCGTGAAGGTTACGATATAGTCCCCAGGGAATAAGTCATTAAATTCGTAGCTACCATCAGGATTGGTTTGAATGGTTATATCAACAGGTGTACCGTTTCCAGTTGTTCCTGTCAATTGAACAGTTACACCGCCGATGCCTGGTTCGCCTGCATCTTGTACACCATCACCGTCTAAATCATTCCAAACAAAATCACCAATTCTTGCACCTTGACCTACAAAACCAGCATCCACATCTGGGTTGTATTCGCCAGAAACTAAAGTAACGGGGTCAGCTGCACCCGTTGAAGTATTGGCATCTGAGTCCGTCGCTTCTGTGCCCACTTCATTTTGATATGTATAAAAATAGCCTGTTGGCAAACCGAACGTTACGGTATAGTCGCCAGGTACTAAATTGTCAAATAGATAAGAACCATCTGGTGCAGAAGTAGTTGTTTGCGTAGCGATGGTTGAACCGTTACCTGTTGTTCCTGTTAAGGTAATTTGTACGCCGCCCAGTGCAGGTTCTCCGTTGTCCTGAATACCATTTCCATTGGTATCATCCCAAGTGTAATCTCCAATAGAAGCAGGCTGATAAATACCTGCATCGTAAGTTAAATTAGTTGTTCCGGAAGGAATAACAATGTTGGTAATTTCACCAGTTGTCGTATTGACATCAGAATCCAACGCATCATCGCCGCCTTGGTTTTGATAAGAAAATTCATAACCTGTTGGGTTGGCAAAGCTTAATTCATAATTGCCAGGAATTAAATCACCAAAATCATATAGTCCATTTACATCCGTTACATCCGTTAATGTAACAGGTGTTCCATTTCCTGTTGTTCCTGTTAAAGTGACCGTTACTCCTTGTACACCATTTTCAGTAGCATCTTGTACACCGTCACCATCGGTATCATCCCAAACGTAATCTCCAATATCCGATAATAAATAAAGACCTGCATCAATCGTGTCGATGTTTTGAGAAGTAGCTAACGTGATGCCTGTAACTACGCCCGTTGTTGGGTTTGCGTCAGAATCATTACCGTCGTTTGCCCCTTCATTTGGATAGGTAAATTGATAATCACCAATCAAACCAAAAGTTACTGAATAGTTGCCCGGAGGTAAGTTTGAAAATTCATAGCTACCATCTGGATTTGTAGTTGTAGTTGAGGTAATAATTTCGCCATCAGGTGCTGTACCATTTAAGGTAACTGGCACATTGCCAACGCCCGTTGCGCCGTCATCTTGTAAGCCATTTCCATTCAAATCTTCCCAAACAAAATCACCTAAAGAAGCATCACACGGGTCAACAGTAACGCCTGCACCAATGAGGTCAAGAGAGGCACAAATGTCGCCGCCGCCTTGTTCTAATAAAGCATTTAAAGCAGATAATTGAGTTGAACCAAAAATGATAAAACTCAAGTCTAAATAATTCGGGTCGTTGGAATCATTGACATAGACTAAGGTATGAATGCTGTATTCACCTGCCGTTGTTACGGTAAAATCAGGTGTTGTATTCGTTTGCTGAATCACATCATTTCCACCTTCTGTTAGAATATAAATGGTGGTAAAACCAGTTGGTACAATCGCGTTACCATCTGGTGTTGCCGAAATCATGCCGTCGCCAGCTGGAGGCAAACACACAAATGGGTCATCAATCGTCAATGTACCTGCTGCGGCATCATCGACATCAACCGTAATGACCTGCGTTTGTGTCGTTTGATTATTACAATCGTCGGTTGCTGTCCACGTTCGAGTAATCGTGTAATTACAGCCTTGACCGCCAACTTCGTTGAAAGTAATATCTACATCGCCACAATTGTCCGTAGCAGTAATATCTGTTCCAATCACTGCTGCAGCTGGTACAGGTAAACTTGTTACCGTTATATCTGCAGGGACACCAAATAAAGTAGGATTTGTTGTATCTTGAACGGTGATAACTTGCGTATCCGTCGTTTGATTTCCACAGTTGTCGGTTGCTGTCCAAGTTCGTGTTAAGGTATAAGTATCGTCACATACGCCATCGGTTCGGACTTCGTTATAATCAACATTTACATCATTATCACAATTGTCAGAAGCCGTAACAACGGCAGGGTCTGGCACAGCGTCACATTCTACCGTTTCGTCAGCGGGGACATTGTCTAAAGTTGGGTCAGTGGTATCTTGAACAGTTACGATTTGCGTCGAAATGGTTGTGTTTCCACAGTTATCCGTTGCCGTCCATTCCCGAGTGATTGTATAATTGTCGTCTGAACAAGTGTTATTATTGGTTTGAGTTGAAGTTTCCTCTAAAACAACATCCACATTCGGGTCACACAAGTCAGTTGCCGTTACCGTTGGTGCAGGCTGAACATCGTCGCATTCTACCGTTTCATCGGCTGGAATGTTATCAAAAGTTGGTGCAGAATTGTCTTGCACATTGACCAGTTGTGTGTGCGTGATGGCATTTCCGCAATTGTCGGTTGCCGTCCACGTTCGAGTAATGGTATAGTTATCGTCTTGACAATTTCCAGTATTGGTTTGGTCATCTGTTTCGGTGAAAACTACATCTACAGCCGCATCACAATTATCATCAGCCGTCAATGTAGCAGCTGGGGTAATATCATTACAATCCACCGTTGCATTTGCAGGTGGTGTTTCATTCCAAGTAGGAACGGTGGTATCTTCTACAGTAATTACTTGCGTATGCGTGATTGCATTACCACAATTATCGGTTGCGGTCCATGTTCGAGTAATGATGTAATTGTCAAAATCACAAGTATTTGGGTTGGCTTGGGTCGAAACTTCGTTGAAAGCAACGTCCACATTTCCATCACAATTATCGGCTGCGGTTAAGGTAACTGCCGCTGGAATATCGTCACATTCGACCGTTTCATCAGCAGGAACGGTTTCATTCCAAGTCGGTGCAGTCGTATCTTCTACAGTAATGACCTGCGTATGCGTAATTTGATTATTACAATTATCCGTCGCTACCCATGTTCGAGTAATGGTATAATTATCATCATCACAGCTTCCGTTGTTGGTTTTAGTATCTGTTTCTGTGAAAGAAACATTTACATCTCCATCACAGTTATCGTCCGCAGTTAATGTTACAGCTGCTGGAATATCATTACATTCTACGGTTGCATTTGCAGGAACAGATTCATTCCAAGTTGGAGGCGTATTGTCCTCTACCGTAATAATTTGAGTTTGAGTTGTTTGGTTGTTACAGTTGTCCGTCGCTGTCCATGTCCGTGTAATTGTGTAGTTATCATCCGAGCAATTACCGTTGTTTGTTTCGGTAGATACTTCATTTAAAACAACCGTTACGTCATCTCCATTTGTAGGAATATAAGTATAAATCAAGTGCGTTTCAGACTCAGAAAATGCTCGATGCTCTTGTGCAAGTGCTCCAGGATGTTCTTCAGTAACAGTCCAGTTTACACTTCCTGTTTCTGTAAAAGAATAAGAACCTGTGCCTATAAAAGCAGATAAGTTACCTGTTACTTCACCAGAATGAACCGATACCAATTCCTTTCTGATATTTCTACCAGAAGTTCCGTTATTATCAGTAGCTCCGTCATATTGAGAAAATATGAAATTAAAGTTATCATTATGGTTAACAGAAAAAGTATTAATTCCAGGCAGATTAATCTCATGACTCAAGGTCATACTCAAGTCAATAACATCTTCTCTATCATGATGGTAACTTTCTAATCGAGGCTGATAATATACCTTATGAATCACATAATATTCAACTTTCACCAATGTTCCAAGATTTGGATTGTGGCGAGGTAATGTCAAATTTTGCGCATTTGGTGTTGTATTGAATGGCGGCCACGTTGGTGATAATCGAGTGTGGAATGTTCTTCTTTCGCCTGCACAAGTATCATCACCTACTGGGTTTGCCGCAGCTGGAATATCGTCACATTCGACGGTTACACTTGCCGGAACTCCAGTAATTGTTGGGTCTTCGTTGTCTTCAACGGTAATTGTTTGGGTGTGCGTTGCTTGTTTGCCACAGTTGTCTGTCGCTATCCAAGTCCGCGTAATCGTATATTCATTAGCACAACCACCTGGCGTTGTCGTCTCGTTGAACGAAATGTAAACTTCTGGGTCACAATCGTCAGAAGCTGTTGGTTCGGCAGGCGCTGGAATATTATCACAGTCCACCGTTATGTCGTTAGGTGTGTTGGTCAAAGTCGGAGAGGAATTGTCCTGAACGGTAATCACTTGCTGAGTAGAAACGACATTTCCATTCAAATCAGTTATTGTCCATGTACGGGTCAGAACGAAATCATCTTCGCAATTTTTATCATAGTCTTCAATGTAAACAATGTCCAAATCATCGTCACAATTACTAATCGCACCAATGTCTGGAACTTCAGGAATTGCGGTACAAGCAACAGTCAGGTCTGATGGTGGATTGCTAATTTCTGGCTCATCACACACTTTAAAACCAGCATCATAACTGTGGTTAATATCACCCGCATCGCCCGTCGTTACGGCAATGTATGGAATGCTTTGCAATGCCGTTGGCAAAGAGGTGCTCCCTAAAATAATGTCAGAATCATTTTCATCGTTATTAGGTGCCTGACCAGTATTTGAAAGCGTTACTTCTAAGCTATCAAACAAGGTTTCTAAATTGGTATCAAACTGTCCATTTGTACCAAAACCAACATAATAATCCGTGTTTTCTTCTAGAAAAATTTGTACGCCATTGACTAACGTATCTCTAAAATAGTACTCGCCATTTTGACCAGTAACTACGGTAATTAATTCGTTTCCAGTAGCATCAAAAAGTGTCACATTGACACCTGCTAATGGCGTTTCATCCGCATCTTGAATGCCATCTCCGTCCGCATCAATCCATACGTAATTTCCAATTTCAATCGGCAATGGGTCACAAATAATTTCCATATCTCCAAGTCCCGCCGCTTTTCCAAATCCGCCAGAATTGGTATTTGCAATCAAGCGATAACTTCGTTCTAATTGACCTGTCGAGTGGTCTATCCATTGAATGCCTTGGTCATAAACACCCAAAACATCGTAAGCAGATTGTACAATCAAATTGCCTCCTGGCAATTGCGCCAAACCACCCAAACCAGTTTCAGCTGCTCCAACACCATCTTCTATATAATACTCTCCACCACCTGGCCCGTCAGATGTTGTACCTGCACCCGCAGTCGTCACGCCGCCACAAGACCCATTATTTTCTAATGTCCAAGTTCCAAATCCATCGTTGCAAGCCCGCAAGATGTCTCCTTCAGAAATATGACTGTACAAAGCAGAATCATTGGTATCTGTATTACCCGCTTCGCTACCTTTTTGGTCGCCCAAACGGTCACGAATACCCAATACCATATCTTCACCATCAAATTCAATATCCGTCAACATCAACGAACGACCATAAGGTGTGCTGTAGAACGTTGTTCTCCAGAAAGACTGATATTTATAGCCCATTGAAAATTCTAAAACAGGATTGCTACTGAAGGTATTTGTCGATGGGTCGAAAGAATACACATAACCTCTTACATCATTTTGATTTTGTGTTGTTTGACCATTACAAGTCATACCAACATAGATAAGTCCATCTTTTTTGCCTAATGCAAATGGCCATAAATCCGTTGAAGAATTGGCAGAACAACTTGCTGGCGTTGGTACATCAAATGAGGAAGTCGAGCCTGCGTTTGGTGTCGTTGGTGTTGCGCCATTTCCAATATCAAATTTGTATAGTTTTTTATCGAAAAGATTAACCGCATACAATGTTTCATCATCATCGCCAATTTCAATATCACCCCAAGACATTTTGGAAACTTGGTCCCAAGAATTAGCGTCATGAAACCATGCATCAAAATTATTGGTTTGTGGATGAGGGTCTGCCCCTGCTGAATTGGTTGTTCCTAAAATATTATCTAATTCTAAAAAGGTTGAAACGGCTTTTGTTTCCATATTCAATGCATAAATTGCATCTGGCCCACCTGGTCCAAAACCTGTATGCCGTTTCATAAATGCAGATGCAAATAATGTTTTTGAACTTTGCTGATATGCTAATCCGTAAACCGTACCCATTTGGCTCGCTCTCGCTAAATGCGGTGCTGGTGGATTTTCTGCATCTGGCAAACTCGTCCCACCTGCATAATAAGGCAAACTCACTAAAACATCACCTGGATGATTTAATTGATACCCAAAAATATAACACGGAACAGCTAAGCCATCCACACAATTCAGGGCTGGATAAATTAATCCTAAGTCCACTCCACATTCAGGTGCAGTTACAAATTGCACTGCCGAATTGCCAATACTTTCTACATATTCTGGTGGGAAATTGGTAAATTCTATTCGCACTTCTACACCATTCGTAATCGTTAATTCCCAATTACCATTGCCATCTGTGGTGGTTGGTCCGTAGGTTGTGCCATCTGGTGCATAACCAATTACCGTCACACCAGAAACGCCGATGGTTTCTTCTGCATCCCATTCACCGTTAACATTGGTGTCTTCATAAACGGTTCCGCCAACAATATTGGTAACATTACAAGCATTGTTCAAATCTCGAACCGCAATGAATTGAGTACGAACCGTCGTGTTGCCACAACCATCTGTACTTGTCCACTCTCTTGTGATGGTATAATTATTTGCCGAACAATTGTAGCCCGCCGATTGGTTGTCATCTTCCGAAAATGTAACGGATGGATTGCCAGAACAATCATCCGTAGCTGTCACCGTTGGTACAGCAGGAACGGCATCGTTACAATCAATTGTGATGTCAGAAGGAACACCAAGCAAAGTAGGTGCGCCTGCATCATTGAAGTTTACGCTTACCGTAGCTGTCGTACAGCAGATATCGCCGCCGCTACACAATTCATAGACAAATTGGTCAGCGCCACAGTAACCGTCAATTGGATTGAAAGTGAAATCTCCATTGTTATTAATCGTTACCAAGCCATTGGTTGGCGAAGTAGTGATTGTAATTGTTTGGTCGTTGTAATTGGAGTCGTTGGTTAAAACATTTCCAGTAATTTCTAAATTTGGACAAGACTCAAAAGACTCGTCATTTGCAACAGGGTCAGAATAAACTTCAAATGTTCTGGTCACACTATCTGTACAGCCTTGCCGAGTCACTGTAAGGGTTACATTTTTGTCGCCAACCGAGGAATAAGTAATGGTATGCGGCCCAATTCCATTAGCAGTTGAAGGCGAAGCACCAGCCCCAAAAGTCCACGCGTAAGTTGCACCAGTCAAAGTCGAATTTGCGGTAAACTGCGCACTTTCGCCCGCACAAATCGCTGGCGGTAAATTGAAGTCTGCTTCAATTGCACAATCTACATCTTCACAATCAATCAATCCATTTCCATCATTATCTAAACCATCATCACAAACTTCTTCTGGTGTATTTGAGCCTGGGTAAGCTCCAAAATCCCAGGTTACATCAGTTTCAAGATTACCTAAACTAGTAATTGTAGTAATACCAACATTACTACCGTTGAATATAATTTCCGTACCATCAGAATCTTTTGTATCGTCACCAATTGCATTTGGAGTCGTCGCTTGAAACCCATCTGGTAAATAATATACAGCATAATAATCGCCTGCATCTAAATTTGAAAATAAATAATATCCTCCATCTGTCGTTAATGTAAAACTTTCCATCGGGTCAACTGATGGATTGGTAATACCATCACCATTGTCTCTGTATAATTCTACTCGGACGCCATTGATTCCCGACTCATTATTGTCTTGACGACCATCTTGGTCAGTATCTTCCCAAACAAAATTTCCATAGACTGCGGGAACTAAAGGTTCTAAATTAATACCTACTTTAATTGGCTCAGATGGCAACAAATAAGAATTGTCATCATTTCGGCGAGCAATATACCCAAATGAATTCCATGCGATTGAATCAGGAAATGAACCAATATTGTCTAAGGCATAAATTGGGGCACGCATTGGCCATTCCAACATGACTTCTTCACCCGGATTTAAAACAATTGAACCAAAGTCAAACTTCAGCGATTGAACCGTTGTAATGTCCGTTGGAGGCACTACGCTCCAGTTTGGCGCAGCACAACCCGCTGGCCCAGTAGGCTCGATACCTTCCACACTTCGACAGGGATTTCCTTCGGTACTATAATAAACAGTAACACCCGATGGAGCGGTTACTTGCCCAACCAGGTTTGGTCGCCATCGCGAATCTCGACTTGATAAATCAATCACTCCCATATCGCCGACGAAAGGGAGGATGTCTATGACAACAATTTCATCCATCGGCACGGTCCCAACATTCCTGACAAAGAGTTGATAATCGGCTACTCCGCCGGGTGAGGTGGATGCAAAATCAGGATATTTAGTAAAATCTGTATCTAATTGTCCCCTGACCAGCTTTTCTGATTCTAAGGCTGCATCTCCTATAACATCAAAGGAGACATCGTCTCCACAAATTTCATCTGTCGTGCTTCCATCTTCATCTATATCATAAGTATCAACAAAATCATTACAGTCATTAGTCGTTTCGTTTAATATATAATAGGTGTTCGTAATGGCATCTTCTCCAGCAATAGCATTATTATTAACTTGTACATCAAACTCAACTCTTATTTGTTGTCCTGGAGAAAGACTAGTCCCAGAAGCACCTGTCCATTCCCATTTTAAAAGGGTTCTACCACTACCATTAAAGTTTGGTGTTTGAGTAAAAATAGGATTTGGTGCACCCGGATTGTTCAGTGAAATTGTCCAAGAATTTGGTACGTAATCTAGTTCTACTGGTAACAAATCAGCAATTACAGGATTCACTAAATCGCCTGCTGCTGCTCCTCCATTAGATGCACGAATAGCCATGGTAAGTGTCTCACCGATGGCATACGGCGAATCGTCGGTAACTAAATATTTATATGGATTCAGAACAAATCCACTGATATTTTCTAAAATAGTCAAATCTACACAGTCATCAGAATAAACAACATCAACAGCTCCATTCGATGAATGTGGCACTAAACAGTTAGTGACTACACCAGGTGGGGCATCATCAAAAACCCGAAAATAAATCCCTATATTGTAGTATGTTCCTCCACCAGGTGGCAAAGGGTCAGGTCCTTTTCTCCAACGTACACGTGTAATGTATTCATTGGAGGCTAAATTAAAATCATTAACATGTTCTGTTTCTCCATCTGCTCCAGCCCATCCTTCAAAAGGAGAATTAGGTGTTCCGGTCCAAGTGGCATTGAGGTTCGTTTGATATTCTATATAATTATTTAAATTACCTGTTTCTGATGGTGAGTCTGTGTAAAATGCACCAATCCCAATTCTGGTAACTTCTAAACCTGGTGGAATAATATCTTCTAAATAAAAATCATCTAAAGCTTCCGTACTACGATTGTACCAGTACATGGAATAATTGCCATAAGTGCCTGGATAACGAGTGTCAGTAGAAACTGATTTATTGATTTGATTTTCTCGTCTCGGTGGGTCAATATTATGAGAATATGACAATGGAATTACTTGTTGGGTCTCGCCAATAGGCGTATAAGTCATTGTCCCTGTGTTGGTTATCGTTTGTCCTTCTGTAAAAGTAGAAGACGGATAGATGACGCTTACTTTTGGATAACGACATTGACCAGCAACCATTCCATTGTAGTTCCAAGTGACGGTATGTGCTGTCGAATTATAAACTCCACCTTGCACCGAACTCACATATACCGCACCGACTGGCAAATTATCGACAATGGTAATATTCGTACTATTTAATGTGCCAACCTCATCAGGAAGGCAAACTTCAATACCATAAGACGTAATTTCATCTAAGGCAGAACCTGCTGCTAAATATTTTTCTGCAAATGTTTTATCCGTTGCTGTAGCTGTGACCGTTACTGGATTACTCGTTATCGTTCCAACATTATTGGCGTTCATCGTTGCCGTGTTGGTAGCAGTTGTATTGTTTGGTGTTTCTCCATTTGGAAACCGAACAACGACACTTACCTCTCCTGTCGAACCCGCAGCCAAGGGACTTTGAAAAGTAAACGTTACCGTATTTGTTCCTGAATCGTAGGATTCGTTGGTCGTATGAATAGACCCTGACAACCCCACATATTCCACTTCTGGTGGCAATGGGTCGGTAATGACTGTTCCAATACAATTTCCCGTCGTTCCTGCACAGCGATATTGTAGGCGATATGTGAAAGTTTGACCTGTTTCGACTGTTGAAAAGTTACTTGATTTGGTTAATTCTAAAGAAGGAGAAAGGAAAAGTGAAGATTCTAAGTTTAAATCACAAGTTTCATTTATTTCAGCAATTTTTGATACAACAGATTTTTTTACCGTAAGCACATGTTTTTTATAAAAGCTGGACTCCTTATAATTGGACATACCTGTGGCTGTCCCGTTATCTGGCCCATTCCAAAAAAACGCAGTCAATGTTATAAAAATTAATCCAAGTCCTAATACGAATCTTAACTTTGCGCTTCTGTTGTAAAAATTGCTCATAAAAAAAAATTTAACTCTGAAAAAAAATTCAGACTTTTTGTATTATTCATAGTTTTTGGCCTTGGGTTGAAATATTCTTAATCACCAATCAAATCAGCAATTCTGAATATTTCTAAAAAAAAAACTATCGGAAAACTTTATCCATTCGGGAGGAAAGGGACAAGATTTATTACATTAGTTACCAACTATTTTTAATCTAAAAAACATTAACAATCAGCTTTTTAAACCATGAATTGGTAAATAAAAGATTATAGGGTTTTAGCTTTTTACCGCTAATTTTTCAAAAAAATTGATGAGTGAATGAAGGGGGAAAAGACCTTATAGTTCATGTTTTGGAGGATAGAAAACAATAGAAATAGGAGGGATTTTCTACAATAACATAGAAATGCAACAATCATTCCATTCCGTGATTATTTTAATTAAAGCTGGTGTATCAAATGTAGTGCTACTTACTCTTTTGTCAATTTTAGTCTGTCCGAACCACGAAAGGACTAGTCGTTCGATTCCTAAGTAATTGACCGTTAATTTGAAATTATCAGGAGGGAGAGAATTGATAGGTTCAAACATATTTTAGTTATATTAGCTATCAAATATAAGGCTGTGCCATAGTGAAGTGCCACGTAGTAAGTGCTTGGACATAATTTACTTTAAATAACCTTCTATCCCTACAATATTTATTCACAACAAGTACACACCCCTGAATAAATACAAGAAGCGATATTTACGCTGATATTTTCGCGACAATTAGGGTTGTTTGTATCTATAATATCGAAAGAAATGCCGTTAGCATCTACTGGATATGGACCAAAAGTAGCCAACGTTCCATATGTACCACTCTGCCCTTCTGCCGTCCAAGTATTACCATTTCCGGTGATAAGAACACTGAACGTAAATGTATCATCAGAAAGGTTGCTACCCGTCTCATTATTGTTATAAATGGGCTGATTGATAGCTATTTCAAAATTAATCGAACATGGCAAAAATTCACCCAAACAAGTACATTCGTCTTCTTGAATCACGTCGTTAATGCTATTGGGATTACCATCGTCACATGCTGTGCCAGGAGGTGCTGGAATATTTGGATTGTCATCGTCACAATCTTCGCTTTCACAAATGCCATCACCATCATCATCTGCTGGGTTTGGACAATCGGAACAAGCAGGGTCAGTCGTAAGCAGTACCGCTATTTGAATTTGGTCGGTATCTGTGCATCCTCTGTTATCTGTAGCCGTTACATTGTATGTCGTGGTTGTGATTGGGAAAACCGTTTTGGTAGAACCACTGCCTAATCCATTGTCCCAAGTGTATAAATACGGAGAAGTTCCACTCGTTGCCTGCGCGATTATTTGGGCAGGTTCTCCTGCACAAACGCTACTCGGTCCAGTAATATCAACCGATGGTCCGCCAGTATTTCCAATAGTGATGTCTGGCAAATTGACAGGACAATCGCCATCGCCCCAACGAATCCAGGGGTCATACGTACCGACACTCAAGTTGCCAACCGCAAATGTCCCGTTGTTATCTTGGGCAGTATATGGATAAGTACTGCCGCCATCGATGCTAAAATTAAGCTGAGTTTGATTTGGATGATTATCAAAAGTAAAAATAATGAAACCATTGCTTTGATTACAGGCTTCATCAGAAAAAGAGACTGTTGCAGTAGGCAAACTTTCTGCGGTGATGTTTACCGTTTCTACTGCTGTACAACCTTCTCCATCCGTGACCGTTACAGAATAATTAGTAGTAATATTTTGATTAGAGGAAGATGGAGGCGTTACGGTTTTAACCATTCCGTTGCCCAGGCTATTGTTCCATGTATATGAGTAATTACCATCACCGCCTGTAGCAGTCGCGGTTATATTGACAGATTCGCCTGCACAAATATTACTATTATCAATGCTTAAATCTATTTCAGGCCCAGCAATATCTATCAATGAAACAACCCCTAAATCTACAGGGCACTGATCGTTGCCCCAACGAACCCGCAAGTTATAATTGCCTACGGGCAAATTTGAAATAGTGTATGTTCCGACATTATCGTTAGTACTATATGGATAAGTAGCGCCATTATCTACACTAAATTCAATACCTGTTCTATTTATATTATCTGGAAATTCAAGCGTTATAGCACCGTCTGATTGTCCACAATGCGCATTTTCGGTATTTGAAATTGTGATGGCAGGATTGCTGTATATTGTTACTTGTACATCATCAGTATCCGAACATCCATTTCCATCGGTTATAGTGACATTATAGGTTGTTACAGAGTTGGCAGTATTGGTCGCTGTCCCCGTAAAAGAATGATTGCTCCCCATTCCTAATCCATTATCCCAGACAAAAGAATAATTGCCATCTCCGCCAGTAGCCGTAGCATTAAGGTTGACTGTTTGACCAGCACAAATACTAATATTATCACCAGCGTCTGCAACGGGAGTTCCATAGGCTGTGATATCTATCGTACTAATATCTTCACAGTTGTTAGAGTCTGTAAGGGTGACAGAGTAGGTTGTTGTTAAATCTGAACTACCACCAGATGGAGGTGTAATTGATTTTGTTGCTCCAGTTCCTAATCCGTCACTCCATTGATAAACATAGCCACCACTTCCACTCATTGCAGCAGCGGTAATCGTAACAGATTCACCCGAACAAACTGCATTATCTCCACTCAAAGTCAATGATGGAATCTCGCAATCCTCATCATCACAATCTATTAAGCCATCAAAATCATCATCAATATTATTGCCACAAATTTCTTGATAAAAAACACCGAAATTGGATTCACATTCAAAATTAGTTGGGTCAGCAAAAGTAATTCCATACGTAGTCGGTGTTGTCAATACGCTCCCTGCGGAATGTGTCAATAAAGAAGTCGTATCAACTTCAACGACATAATATGCAGGAAAAAACGCGTAATTAACCACCAATTTTGGTGCTTTATTGGGGTCATCTTCAAAGGAAAAAGCCTCTCGTTTGTCCGTTCCTTGAATTAAAAATGAAATCGCTTGACCGCTATTCCACCCCGGTCGGTCAACTACCAATTGCAAGATGGAACTTAAATTAGGCGTTTGGTAGGTTTGATTATTTGTCCAGTTCGGAACGCCATTCCAATCAACTATTGAATTGTATACGTTTCGATTAGATAGATTTTGAAAAGTACTTTGATACGCGGAGGCATTATCACTTGATTCGATGTAAATATCCATATTACAACCCCCTGATTCGCTAGAATTAGCAGTAAACTCAATAAACGCATCAGTAATTACTGCACCTGCTGGAATCGCCAAATTGTCATAACGCAAACCAACAATCGTCGGAGAAAAAAAGCCAGTATAACCAACGCCCAAGTCCAAATCTTCATTGTTGGTCGTCGTTCCACCACCCAAAGAGATGCTGTTGTTTTGTTCCGCGTCGTTTGCTGTAGCATTGATTCTTTGCTCAATTTTAGTACCTGACACAGAGAATTCATAAGCTCCATCAGCTGCAGTCGTAACAGTATTAAATTGTGTATCACCACTATCTAAAACGCCATCTTGGTTAACATCATTATAGACATTAATTGCAATTTCGCCGATACCATTTTCTGCTTCATTTATACCATTGGTATTAGAGTCTTCAAAGACAATACCTCGAATAAGGTTGTCTTCCGTTAAACAATCACAATCAATAAAACCATCTAAATCATCGTCAATTAGATTTTCACAAATTTCAGAAACGGGATTAACCTTGATGGTAACTTTGGGTTCGTATTTGATGCCATCCTTAGTAACGGTCGCATAATTTGTAATCAAACTATCCGACGGAATAGAAATAATACGTGTACTAAAACTCACAACCGCCTCTGCTCGGGGTTCTAAAGAAATACCCAAAGTAACACCGCCTTCATCCAATGGAAAATCAGAACTTCCTGCATCTGTAATCGTCATTTGGTTCGTGCCATCATCAATGGAGGTCGAATTTTGAATATAATTTAAATCATTTGGAAAAATATCTTCTACTAAGTAATTTCCAGTGACGGGTACTAGTCCAGGGTTTTGAATACCAATCGAATATTGAATGGTATCACCAAGACTGAATACTCCATCATTGTCCGCATCGCCCGTTAAAGCGACTGTTTTGTAAGCAAAAAATGGATTTAAACCTGGCACACCAGTACCGACATCCAATCCTGGAGAAGCAGGAGTTGCCACCCCATTTTCTTGCCCCCACATGACCGACAACAAAGCCTCTTTATCATCACACACGTATAAAACCATATTTGTTTGATTTCCATCAGGGTCGTATACTTGTAAGTCATCTAATTCATCAATCGTAAATGAAGTATCATAATTTCGACCATAAGAATCGGTTAATGGTCCATCATTATCTCCATCATAATCCACGCAGATAGTAATTTGACCAGAGCCAGCATCCACACTACCTGGAGGATAAAAAGCAGTTACCCAAACAGGGCTTCCGTTTTCCGTTTGCGTAAATGTTGGGTCTTGACCAGGTGCCCAACCGACGACTACCTGTTGGGTCAATCGAGAATATGGAATTAAGGCTGCCCCCCAATCTGAAGTCGAATTAATCAAATCACCCGTATTTCCAGTTCCAGTATTGGCATTATATAAAACAATTGGATAAAAGGAACTTCCATCTTCTGTGTACAAATGGTAACCTGTATCATTTGTTCCGCTAAATCGCGCTGTTGAGTGAGCAGGAATAACTACATCCGATATTAAACCAGATTTCGTTCTTCGCTTTACGGTAATAGAGGAATTATTTGGATTATACACTTGATAAACCTGGTCTGTTCCAGGCATTGGACTATAATAATTATCCTCCCATTGCTCCTTTGGCGGTAAGGTAAACCAACGCGATTCGTAGTGGTCACAAATATCTCCTGTGATGATATCGACCTGGATTTTTTTATCGGCATCAATTTCCGCCCCTGATAAAATAGTTCCATTGATTTGATAGCTCTCCCCTTTATTAAGGATTGTCGTTATTTCAAAAGCCCCATTAGCATCGGCATCAATATTCACCGTAGTGTTATCTTCAGCTGCCATTATTACAGCACCTGTATATTCAAAATATTGGTAAACAGAATCAACATCTGTACCAACAGGAACTACATAATTTGTTCCCCAACTCTCTGTTGAAAACACCTCCAAAGCCCCCGCTAAAAGAGTTTCTGTTTCTTCGGCCCAAGCCGTACGAGTAACCGACAATGGAAAGGAACTTGATATCGCATCTCCTCCATCGAAGTCCATCACACTCTGCAATGTTGTTGGGTCAATTGGATTATTCAAAATCAAAATCGCTCCTGCATCAATAATATCTGTTGGATGATTGGGTGGAAAACCATTCGATAAATTGCCATCTCCCCAAATTTCAGTCGTGCTTTGCACTGGATTGGAAGCCTCTGCCTCGAAACCATCTTCCCAATGGTCATAAAATAAAATCGTTCCATCCAAAAAGGCGGAAATTGAAATATAGCTATAAATGGGTGCTGTTGGGACAGGTACATCAAAACCACAAGTAGCCACACTTGGGTAAATTGTTTGTAATGAAGTCAATACCTGGTCTTCTGGAAAAGGAATTAAAAATTCTGAAACAATCGGCGTAAAACAAGCAGTACATTCTCCACAATCTGGATCCTCGTCATCTATCAAACCATCATCATCGTCATCTATTCCGTTTCCACAAATTTCAAAAGCAATCAATTGACAGGTTTCGGTATCGTAAGTAATGGCGTCAAAATCAAAGTCATCATTAGAAACGGTCTGCTCCCTTAATCGAATAAATTTGGTATCAACATTCGTAAAAACATTGGATGTTATAAATGAAACCTTACTCGTCGTATTAGGTACAGTTGGGTTAATGGTCCAATTCGTCCCATCTATTGATTCTTCAATAACGATGTCAGCAGTCGCAGTATTGCTATAAGAACTCTTACGTCGCCAAGTCAGGGTATACTCAGTATTTGCTGACAATACACTCGTTAATTCTATCACCAAACGGTCTCCACCGTCATACACTTGAGCAAATGCTCCGTCAGCATCGCCTGTTGCATTTTCGACATTGACTACTCCAGAGCTTCCCGTAGTATTGATACCGTTTCCATTAATAGGAATCAACTCATAATTTGTTCCACAATCACAATCTGGATCAGTACTATCCGTAAAACCATCGCCATCTTCATCCAATCCATTGCCACATCTTCCAGTTGAGGTTCCTAAAAAATACTGCAATGTCCAACTCAAAAAAGTACCACCATCTTCTGCAAAATTATCATCAACAGTCAAAATCCAATCACCATGAACTTCTTCCCCGATAAAATCATTCAAATTGCCAAACGCTTGATACACATTTAACACATCAACAGGTGGACAACCGATAGCAGAATAAGGTAATCCTGCACCATCAAAATTCAGATATAAATTATCATTAGATGCACAACCATTACTTCTTAATGGAACAACCGTACCAGAAGGACTTGTTAACGTAATCGAAATATCACCAATATAATCATGCAGAATATCTAATGCCAATACGTTAATATCTGTTACTGTACCAAATTCATCTACTGTAATTGTAGAAGTAATCGTCGAAGTCGCATCGTCTGGAATTCCGATTGGAGTATCAGTACTTATAGTCGTATAACCACCACAGTCTCCGTCCACATTATCAATATTGCCATCACCATCGTCATCAATACCATTAGAACAGCAGGCCTCACGTAGATTTAATTCTAAATAGGGTCGCCGAGCAGCGGCTCCTTCCATTGTTGTAAACGTTGGTCGTTTAGAGTTATTTAACCGTCCCATCAATATCAATCCATTATTATTCGCAGGGTCATTTATCCATGCTTGTACCGTGCTTGCATCTAAGGTAAGTGGACGATATCCAGTTTCTTCTGTCGTCATAGTTCCCAAAACTGCAGCATCAAAGTCTCCCCCCTCATTCGTCCAATCCACTCCATCAGAACGTTCCTCCCAGTTGACCGCTCCATCATCACCATTTTCATTTCCTTCATTCCATTGACTGGTTACCGCAAATGCGTCTATAATTACGCCTTCGTCTTCATCATTTTCCAAATACATATAAAGCGTTGCACTTTCTACGATTACACAACTATAAGCAGATAAGTCGATTTTAATCAATCCTCTACGATCATGGTCGGCTCCAATGTGGTATTCTACTTCCATTTCATCCTTTCCCCCAAAATTTTCATCTTCCTCATCTTGTCGGATGTAAGTATCCTCTATCGTCGTCACCACAATCGGTGGCGGTGGCGGAGACATCATGGTATTTTTTAAAGCAATTTGCTCTTTACTTAAAGACGTCAATCCCAAATCGGTAACAAAACCCATTTGAGCTAAATCTTTGGCGATGACTAATTTGAAATCTGTCATCACTTTTGAGATTTCAAAAGTCTTGGAGATTTCATTATTTTTAAAAAAACTGGGACCTGCCAATATAGAAATGACCATTCCTAATAAAAAAACAGCGGTTAAACCAATTTTTGCAAAAACCTTAGTTTGCATAGCTAATCAATAATTTTAGTCAGTACTAATTGACATTTTCACCATTAAATTCCGTCTTTTTTCTTTCAAAAAAAACGTATACATATCTTAAAAACTCTATTATAATGGGTATTTCTCTCTGTTAATATTAAAGCTACAATACATGTAGAAATATATGTATCATGCTATTTA
>CAYUNA010000003.1:0-12225 GCA_964445895.1 uncultured Saprospiraceae bacterium
TTAAATTAATAGCGTAAAAAAAGTTTGCCTGTTTTCGAATAAATGATTAATGTTACGATCTCATTACCGTGTAAGTGCGGCGTAGTGATTAATAACTGACTGATGTTACGCAAAGCCATCATTTTTATGTATTCAAATGCGGCGCAAATAAATTTCAACTCTTGCTAACATTTCGTTGTGCGCCTGTGGGCTTCGATATTGGCAGAAGTTGTGATGATTTTCGCCACGAAACATCCAGAGTGCGTAACATCAGTAACTGATGTTTCGTAAAAAACATTTATTTGAAACCTGGACTTTTATATACGGAGTAGAAACGTAATTGGATTTTTGATTTTTTTACGCAAACTCATCAAATTACCATAAAAAACTAACAATCAATACTTTACCATTAAAAATCTGCTTGTTTTTTTTTGAAACTATGCTTTTTTTGAAAAAAAACACCTTTCTCATGGTCTGAAAAACCTATTTTGACGTAAATAAAGGAGAACATCATTTACAATATAAATTTTTAAAACTTTTAGCCATTAATAATTTACAAAAATTAAAATCCTTACTCAACCGTACCGAACAGTTAAAATTTGCATGGTTACTAGTTGCAATTTTGATTATGGGCTTTTTAGAAGTTGTCGGGATTGCATCTATTTTACCATTCATGCAGCTCCTTGCTGAGCCCAATGCTATTGAGAAAAGTTCGTTATTGAAAGGCGCTTATGATTTTTTTGCGTTTGAATCTCATCGTTCCATGCTGATTGCCACTGGTGTCGGCGTCATTGTATTGATAACCTTAACGAATATCTTTTCTGCCATTACAATCTGGTTACAGTTCAAATATTCTTGGCAAGTTGCTCACAATATGGCAACCCGGTTGTTGCGAACTTATCTAAGAAAGCCTTATAGTTTTTATCTAAACAAAAACACCTCGGAATTACGTGCTTATTTGGTATCAGAAGTTGGAAAATTGACTAGCGGCGTGTTGATTCCATTTATCGAAATGACTTCACGCGCGGTTGTTTCTTTTGTCATTTTTGGATTACTAATTTGGGTAGACCCCAAGGTAGCATTCACGATGGCAGGAGTGCTTGGAGGAGCTTATTTATTGATTTTTTTCTCTCAAAGAAAAATTTTAAAACGGCTTGGTGAAGTCCGAATTAAAACCAATGTAGCACGTTATAAAACACTTGCAGAGCTACTGACAGGCATCAAAACCGTGAAAGTTAGTGGCACAAAAAACTTTTTTTACGGACGATATGAAGCTGCTTCTGAAGAATTTTGTAGCGTACAGCCTAAAGTAAGCGTGATGATGGCGATACCTAAATATTTTTTAGAAGTTTTTGCATTTGGAGGCATTTTGGCAGTAACGCTATATTTATATACTGTGGGCGGAAATTTGCAGGCCGCCTTACCACGTTTGAGTTTGTATGCCGTAGCAGGCTATCGGTTATTGCCGGCATTGCAGCGGGCGTTTACGGCAGCTTCCCGATTGAAGCACAATATGCCTGTTTTAGAAAAATTACACCCTGATTTATATGCCAGTTTGCACGATAATTTTGTAGAAGAAACCAATATCGAAGCGTTACCATTTCACCGTGATTTTATCTTAAAAAATGTTAGTTTTCATTATGAAAATATGCCTCAATTGGTTTTAAACAACCTAAATGTGACCATCCAAAAAGGGGAAATTGTAGCATTTGTAGGCTCAACAGGCGCAGGAAAAACAACATTGATTGACTTATTAGTTGGCCTATTAAATCCGACAGATGGGCAGCTTTTAGTTGATGGAAAAGCTTTGACGACGAATAATCACGCGGTGTGGCAACAACAAATTTCGTATGTCCCACAGGAAGTTTTTCTTTTTGATGATACCGTTGCCCGCAATGTCGCTATTGGTGAAACAGATGAGCAAATTGACTGGGAACAACTTAAAAAAGTTACACAACTCGCTGATATATACAGTTTTATTCAAGATGAAATGCCCGAAAAGTTTCATACTCAAATTGGTGAACGTGGTGTAAGATTGAGTGGTGGACAGCGACAACGCCTTGGTTTGGCTCGGGCCTTGTACCGCAATCCGTCAGTGCTGGTACTCGATGAAGCGACGAGCGCATTGGACAGTATTACTGAAAAAAGCATCATCGAATCCCTCAAAACCTTGCCAGATAACATGACAATTGTTATTATTGCGCACCGACTCTCGACCGTCCGTCATGCCGACTGCATTTATTTGTTGGAAAATGGACAAATTGTTGATCAAGGTTCGTACGACCGCTTGCAGGAATCAAGTGGCGTCTTTCGGGAGATGGTGCATTTGTCATAGAAATCGATAGTTGGACAGCTACTTTTTTTGCTATCATCAGTACCTACGGTATGCACACAAAAGCCTTTATTAAAAATCAATCAGCTCCCCTTAACTTCAACTTCCCAAACACCACTAAATCCGTTTACCAACTATTTAAACAATAACATGAATTTCAAATTTTACACCCTTTTATTACTTGTTTTGGCAATCATTTTGCCCTCCACTGCCGATGCTCACGAGCCCGACCACAGCTACTTGTACATGCGCATTTATGGCGAAGCAATTGGCGGTCGTGTAGAAGTCACAGGTGAGGATATCAATCAAGCTTTTGGTTTGAGTATCAACGAAGAATTGAGTCAGGAGGAACTACAAATCTATCTTCCAAGACTGCAAGAATACGTTAAATCAAAAGTTCGTTTTTCATCAGGCGATACTCAGTATGAAATAAAATTTACCGAACCAGAAATCCTTCCTTTGGATGAAACGATTGACTTTCTCCGCCTACATTTCGACCTCGTTGGTGTGGATAAAATGCCTGAAAAATTAGATATTGAATACAACGTTTTTCTTGACGAATCGGAGACACAACGTGGTGTCTTAATCATAGAATACAACTGGAAAGCGGGCATCGTCAACAATCAAGCCTTAATTACAAACGTTTTCGGAGGCGATAAGCGAACGGAAACTTTGGTATTGGCAGAAAAGGGACTTTGGAAGGGTTTTGTTGCTTTGGTGAAGCTTGGAATCTGGCATATTTGGATTGGGTTAGACCATATTTTATTCATCATCGCGTTGATTTTACCAGCAGTTGTTCGCCGCCGAAAAGAAGACGACTACGCGGGTGTAGCAGACGATAGCTACTCCAAAGAATGGGCGCCGGTTGACCAATTTCGACCTGCATTTTTCTATATCTTAAAAATCATCACTTTCTTTACCATCGCCCACTCTATCACTTTGGCGTTGGCAGCATTAGAGATTATCACTTTGCCCTCTCAGATTGTCGAGACGATTATTGCCTTGTCGATTGCATTGGCAGCATTACACAATATCACGCCAATTTTTAAAGCTAAAGAATGGATTATTGCATTTGTATTTGGGCTTTTTCACGGCTTTGGCTTTGCGAGTGTATTGGGAGAAAAAGGGTTAAGTGGCGATTTTATGATACTGTCTTTATTGGGTTTCAATGTTGGTGTCGAGATTGGGCAAGTATTAATTATCTGTTTAGCATTCCCCATTTTATTCCTTTTGCGACCGTACAAAATCTACCCCAAAATCCTATTCTTCGGCTCTATCCTATTGATTATCATTTCTTTATATTGGGGAATCGAACGGGGTTTCGATACCGATTTGCCAGCAGGAGCTTACTTCTGGAAATTTTATAATTCAATATTCGGGTAATTTTATTTCGTTAAAAATCATGGTGGTTTTAAAAGTCACCATGATTTAAACCAACCTTGGTTTATGTCAAATTCGACTGTTAAAAAAACAGCACTCAACGCTTGGCTGAATCGCAAAAAAAAAGCGACAACTCCAACGGGTATTCCCAAAATGCCGACGGATGTGCCTGCTGTATTGTCTCGTGGGCAAAAGCGATTGTGGTTGTTGCAGCAGTTGTATCCCGACAATGCATTTTACCAATATGCCCATGCTTATCGTTTCAGAGGACAACTAAATATCGAACATTTGTTGGCGAGTTTTCAGTTGATTGCTCAGCGACATGAAGTGTTGCGAACAAATTTTTTAGAAGTAGACAATCAAATCATTCAACATATTCGTCCAAATGCGGATGTACCGTCGGAAATCATTGATTTACAACAATTTACCATTGAAAAACAAAATGAGGAAATTGAAAAAATCACGCGCCAAAAAGCACAGAAAACTTTCGATTTAACCAAAGATATCCTACTTAGAATCACCGTTTTAATTCTTTCGGATGACGAGCATTTGGTTCTATTGTCCATGCATCATATCATTGGAGATAGATGGTCTTTACAAGTTTTAAATCAAGAATTAGCGACGACTTATCAAGAATTACAAAGTCAGGGAAACACCACGATTCCTCCGTTAAAAATTCAGTACGCTGATTATGCCCATTGGCAGCAGTCACAACCTGAAAAAGCGGAAGATTTAGCCTATTGGAAACAGCAATTGTCAGGAGAATTACCCATTCTAACCTTACCAACAGATGCACCTCGACCTGCTCGACCTACTTTTCGAGGAGTTTCTACAACAAAGGTCTTTTCGAGTCAATTGTCGCAAAAAATCAAAGCTTTTTGTCAGCAAAATAATGCGACGCCATATACGGTCTTATTGGCAGCGTATCAGATTTTATTGCAACGATATTCGGGTCAAGATGATTTGCTGATTGGGTCACCGTTTACCAATCGGGACAAGGTTGTTTTAGAAAAATTGATTGGTTTTTTTAATGAAACACTGGTTTTACGAGCAGATTTGAGTAAAAATCCGACTTTTTTAGAATTAATTCAACAAGTAAAAAAAACAACCGCCGAAGCGTTAACCCATAAGAATACCCCTTTTGAAACACTCGTTCGGGAGTTGAAACCAGAACGAAATGGAACGGCAAATCCATTGTTTCAAGTCATGTTTTTATACAATACCTTACAAGATACACCGTCGTTTGGCGAAGGGCTGCAAGTCGAAGAATCGGTCGTTGATTTAGGGGTTTCTAAATTTGATTTAACACTTTTCATCACTGACCGAGGCGAACATCTGACGGCTACTTTTGAATTTGCCACCGATTTATTTTCTATAGAAACGATTGAAAGACTACATCGGCATTTAGAGAATTTATTACAAAATATCGTTCAGTCGCCTGAAAAACGCATAGCTGAATTTGACCTCCTTACAGAAAAAGAGCGAGAACAAATCTTAATCAAATGGAATGAAACACATGCTGAAGTTCCAGAAAACACCAGCATTCACGCTCTTTTTGAAGCGCAAGTTTCCAAAAATCCAAATGCAACTTGTGTTGTATTTGAAAATAAAAAATTGACCTTTCAAGAAGTCAATGACCGAGCAAACATTTTAGCAAAAGAACTGCAAGATAAAGGCGTATCGACCAATCAGTTCGTTGGTTTGCACGTCCATCGGTCAGTAGATATGGTTGTGGGGATTGTAGCTATTTTAAAATCTGGAGGAGCATATTTGCCGCTTGACCCAGAATATCCGAGGGAAAGAATTGAGTATATGTTGGCAGATGCGGAAGTGAAGGTGGTGCTAATGCAAGCGGATTTGGTGGAAGATTTTTCAGCGAAGGAAGTTGAAATTTTGACGTTTGAGTCGATTGAGGACGTTACTTTAGACGCCCTTAATATAGATGTAAAAACGCCCACCAATAATCCCGAAAATCTCGCCTACCTCATTTACACATCTGGCAGCACCGGCAAGCCAAAAGGTGTACCAATCACCCACGCCAACTTAGTACATTCTACCGTAGCTCGCTATCATTTTTACGACCAACAACCAGGCACATTTCTGCTAATGTCCTCCTACTCGTTCGACAGTAGCGTAGCAGGAATTTTTTGGGCATTGACGCAAGGTGGCGCGCTTATTTTACCTAAAAAACGAATTGAACAAGATATTTACGGCTTGGCAAATCTCATTTCAACGCATCAAGTGACGCATACTTTACTATTACCGTCGCTCTACGATTTGCTGTTAGAACACGCGCCAATTGAAAAATTATCTTCTCTAAATACCATCATGGTCGCTGGTGAGGCTTGCGCTTCGACGGTCGTAAAACGGCATTTTGAAACGCTACCAACGGCAAAATTATACAACGAATACGGACCAACGGAAGGAACCGTTTGGTGTACCGCACATAAAATACAAACAACTGACTATCAATCAGTTATTCCAATTGGAAAGCCGATTCCAAATGTTCAAAATTACATTTTAAATCAACATTTCAAACCCGTTCCGATTGGTGTAGCGGGCGAATTGTGCATTGCTGGGAATGGACTATCGAGAGGCTATTTCCACCGCCCGGAATTGACTGCTGAAAAATTTATAGAAGTCTCCTTTTTTGAAAATAAAACGACACGACTTTACCGAACGGGCGATTTAGCACGCTATCGAGCAGATGGTACCATTGAGTTTTTAGGAAGAATTGATCAACAGGTAAAAATTCGAGGGTACCGCATTGAATTGGATGAAATTAAGGAATTAATTTTACAAGAAACGGGAGTTCGGGAAGCTATAGTTGTTGTTTTAAAAGAAGACAAACAGCAGCGATTGGCAGCTTACTTTACGACCGAAAAGGAGGTTGATTCAACGACTTTATCGGCAGAGGTAACAGCCGTTTTAAAGGAAAAATTACCCAATTATATGATTCCTTCGGCAATGGTTAAATTGGAGGATTTTCCACGTTTGCCAAATGGAAAAATTAATCAAAAAGCATTGCCGAAACCAACGGAAAATGCAATCATTAGGAGTCAGGAATTTGCTGTCCCAGAAACGGAATTAGAGCAAAAATTAGCGACTATTTGGTCAGAAGTTTTAAAAATAGAAGCGATTGGGCGGCACGATAATTTCTTTGAAATCGGTGGTGACTCAATTTTGAGCATTCAAATTATTGCAAAAGCCAGAACGCAAAATTTGACATTAGCAGCCAACCAATTATTTGAACAACAGACGATTGCAGAGTTGGCATTAGCTTTAGAAAAAGGAGAAAAACATAACTCTAAAAAACTGAATATCAATGATTTACCAAAAATAGACCAAACCGAATATCCATTGTCTTTTATGCAGCAAGCCTTTTTGTTGCATAGCTTGCAAGGTGGAGACGACCAAGGATTTTTACAATTAGAATTTACGCTATCGGGTAAAATTGATAAACAAAATTGGGAAGCCGCCTGGCAGAAAACCGCGGAACGACATCCGATTTTAAGAACAGCAATTGCATGGGAAGGATTGGAAAAATCAGTGCAAAAAATTGAGCCTGAACCAACCTTGACCTGGCAATATTTAAATTGGCATAACCTATCAAATGCAGAACAAAAAGAAAAATTGCTTTCGTTTAGAAATGATGATAAGAAGCAAGGTTTAAATTTACAAAATGCGCCAATTGGGCGATTGACGCTCATTAAATTAGCACCAGAGAAACACTTGTTTTTTTGGACTTGCCACCATATTATTTTAGATGGTTGGTCAGGCGGCATTGTTTTACGCGATGCGTTAAAATATTATGATGCAGGTCAAAAAGAGATTGCTCTAAAATTAGCAGAATTGCCATCTTATGCTTCATTTTTACATTGGAATAATAGCGCTGAAACAGAAGATGCGCAACTTTTTTGGCAAAATTATCTAGCTAACTTTAGTCAGGCGACTCTTTTTGAAAACGGTGTAAAACCAGATAAAAATAAAGCTGCAGCAATTGGTTTTAAAAATCATTCTTTTACCATTTCTGAAGCACAAACTGCGGGTTTAAATCGTTTTGCGCGACAGCATCGAATTACGTTGAATACACTTTTGCGTGGGGCTTGGGGTTTATTACTGACACATTATTTTGGAGAAGGGGACGTCGTTTTTGGAACAACCGTCTCGGGGCGTTTTGCTGATTTTCCAAACATCGAGGAGATGACGGGATTGTTTATGAATGTACTCCCAACACGTATAAAAGCCAATAAAAATCAGGAGACAAGGGCATTTTTTCAAAAATTACAACAAGAACAGACCGCAGCAAATGCATTTGACCGCACCAATTTAGAAGAACTCAACTCATGGATAAATTGGTCAAAACATAAGCCACTTTTCGATAGTCTTTTTGTTTTTGGCAACTTTTTAAAAGATGGTCTTCAAGTCGGAGAGGTCGCTGTTGAAGATTTTCACGGCGGTTTTACGTCGACGTATCCGCTAACGATTCGGGTCAATCCAATTTCAGCTTTAGGCTTTGATTTGCGGTATGATTCGGGGCAGATTTCAGAGGAAACAATTGAGTGGTTTCATGGGCAATGGTTGGTTATTTTAAATATTCTAAGTTCGGGTTCGGTTGCAAATCTTAAAACGATTGTAACGCAACTTTCCCCTACTCCATTTCAACAAAAAACAGCAAAAAATACGACCTCTACCATATCAACAACGTATCTGTCTAATCAAGACAACTATCTTGCGCCACGAAATCCGACGGAGTTGCAGTTGACAAAAATCTGGGAAAATCTATTTGGTTTTAGTCCAATTGGCGTCAATGATAATTTTTTTGAAATTGGGGGAAAATCTTTATTGGCAATGCAACTTTTTTCAAAATTGGAAAACGAATTAAATTGCGTTTTACCGCCGATGACGGTGATGCAGCATCCGACAATTGCCGAATTATCGAAATTGATTCAAGGCGAGACAAAAACCGAGGCTTGGTCAACGGTAGTGCCACTGCGGGCGAGTGGGTCGAAGCGGCCACTTTTTTGCATTCATGCAGGTGGGGCACACGTATTTTTTTATAATGGATTGACGAAATATTTGAGTGTAGAACAACCTGTTTATGCGATTCAGCCACAGGGTCTGGATGGATTGAAAGAGTATCACTTGACGATTGAAGAGATGGCAACACACTATATAAAAGAGGTCAGGAAAGTTCAGCCAGAAGGGCCATATCAGTTGCTGGGGACGTGTTTTAGCAATGCGGTTTGTCTAGAAATGGCGATTCAAATGGAAGCGATGGGGCTGGAAGTTTCGATGTATATTGTGGATTCTGCGCCGGCACATTTGATTCCGTTGGAAAAAAGTAAACCTGTCCAGCGATTTATTAGAATATTACAAGACCAAAATTGGTCGTTGTTGTATCGAAAGTTGCGGCGACGGTTTTTTATCGTCAAAAAGAAGGTAGTAGTGAAGAAGGAAAGCGATGCACAACGGCGGTTACGAGAGATGATACATTCACTAAATTCGTTATATGCGGCTTATACCTGGAAACCATTTGGTGGAAAAATCACACTGATTCGGAGTACGCAATTTGCGCATCGGGAAGGGAAACAGTTTCATTTGAAACAGTGGAAATCATTGGCGAAAGGCGGGCTGGAAGTGCATGTTGTTGAGGGGCGGCATTTGACTATTTTTGAGGAACCGGCAGTGCAGGGTTTGGCGGAGAAATTGGAGGAGTGTTTTGGGACGGCACACGGAAAATTCAAGGATACTATTTGATTTTAAGGAATATGAATTAAACTGACAGTCACTACTCAGGTAGCTTATGAGTTTTTTAAATATTTTAAATTACATTTTGAGAAAAAATTAAATGAGTAAAATAATTTTATAGAAATTCTGATGATTTTGTGGAAAAAAGCATCAAATAATTTAGAAAAACTGAATAAAAACATTCACGTTTGGAAAGCTAATTTAATCGTAAATAAAGCTTCTGAAACCGCATTTTGGGCAACTTTGTCGGAAGCAGAAAGGACACGAGCGAATCGTTTTAAGTTTCCGATTCATCGGGCTTATTTTATAGCTGGAAGGGGGATTTTACGGCAACTTTTAGGGCAGTATTTAGGAGTTTTTCCGCAAGATTTACAATTTGGATATGGCGCACAAGGCAAACCATTTTTAGTCGGTTTTCCTGATTTTAAATTTAATATTTCTCATTCAAAACATCATATTTTACTGGCTTTTTCTAATAAAAACACGATTGGTGTGGATGTGGAAGTGATTGACCCAATGGTTGAATTTGAGTTGATTGCTCCCCGATTTTTTTCAAAAAATGAAGCGGCTACCCTACTCTCTTTACCTCAGGAACAACAGCCTGCTGTTTTTTACAATTGCTGGACGCGAAAAGAGGCATTTATTAAGGCAAAAGGTGGCGGATTGTCGATTCCATTAGATCAATTTGAAGTAACGTTATTGATGGAAGATGCGCCGAAGTTATTGGCGATAAATTGGGCGATGGAAGAGGTAGAAAATTGGGATTTACATTCCTTTCATTTAGAGGAAGGCGTGATTGGAGCATTGATTGTTGAAGGACGGTTTGACGTCGTTCAATTTTATGAATTTTAAACTTTTGCACCTACCATTTGTCGTTTTTCGGCATCCCAAACTTTTAATTGAAAAGACTGTATTATCTCCGTTGGACTTAGAGAGGTTTCCTTGGCTTTTTGTAATTCTGGTATTTCCTGATACGCTTCTGGCAGTCGATAAAACGGAATTTTTGCATTGACATGATGAATGTGGTGGTAGCCAATATTTGCAGTAAACCAATGCATGATTGGACTCATTTTCATGTAACTTGATGAATTCAAAGCAGCTTTGATGTACGTCCAACCGTCTTTGTTTTCAAACGTGACTCCAGGGAAATTATGCTGAGCATAAAAAAGGTAAGACCCCAAACCATGCGCGATAAAAATGGGCATTAAGAAGGCAAAAAACATCATTTTCCAACCCATCGTCAATACCAAAAAAGTCATCAATCCAAAATGAGCTATTAGGGCTATTAAGGAATCCCAGTGTCGCTTTGGACTTGCTACAAGTGAACGAATACAGGTCCCCAAAATAAAGGCAAAAATATAAGAAAATAGAATGCTCAATGGATGTCGAACAAATAAATACAGGCGTTTTTGAGTAGCGGTCAAGGTTTGAAATTTCTTTTTGGTCACGATAGGAAATGAGCCGATACTCGATCCGTAAAGTTTGGAATTGTGGTTGTGATGATGGTCGTGGGAGCGTTTCCAGATGCTCTGTGGAATGAGAATATAGAGTCCAAAAAACAAAAATAAGACATCCGCCAATTTAGATTTCTGCAAAATAGAGTCATGCATAAAATCGTGGTAAATGACAAAGAAGCGCACCAGCGTCAGTCCTGCTAAAATGCTGAAAAAAGTTTGCACATACCATAAGTCCGTCGTAAAAATCAGGGCATGAAATAATAGCACCACACCTAACGTACTCCACGTCAGCCACCAGCTTTTGCTCCGGTTTTCTTTGGCGTATGGTTTGGTTGCCATGATTAATGCTGTTCCAGATTTCATAGCGCAATGATACTACATTTGAAAATTTTGACCGAAAAAAGAAAGTAATTTAATGGCAATCTTTTCACTTTTGTCGTTTATGTTTCCAACGTCGATGCGACCACAGCCAAATTTCGGGTTGCTCGCGAATATCTTGCTCCAAACGGCGAGTATGCGCTACCGAAATTTCCTGCTCAGCGGTCTGGTCAGGATGTGCAAAAAGCAATTCAGATTCGATGGTATACAAACCACGTTTTGGACGTTTGACAGAGATGTAAATGATGGGGTATTTGAGTTTTTTCGCCAATTTTTCTGTACCCGTAAAAACGGGTGTCTCTTGATTTAAAAATTCCATCCAATACGCATTATCTGGCGAGGGTGTTTGATCGGCGATAAAGGCGGTTGCGGTCAATTTTCCTCGGTCACCAAACATACCTCGCAATGCTCCTTTCATCGGATATAAACCATTGCCCAATCGGGTTCGGGCATTGACAATCAACTTTTCAAATTGCGCGTTTTTTAATGGATGATAAATCACAAATAGCTGATGAACCCGCTCTAATGCGAATCTTGCGCCTGCTAATTCCCAATTTCCAAAATGCCCCATGACAACGATGACGCTCTGCCCTTCTACCTGATATTTTTGAAATAAACTGGTGTCTTCAAACTTCACATGTCGCCGTAAAGATTGCTCACTTATGGTCAATGTTTTCAACGTTTCTAAAATCAAATCACAGAAATAACGATAGAATTTACGACGGATTGTCGCAATTTCCTGCTTATTTTTTTCTGGAAAAGCATTGGTCAAATTATTGGTTACAACTTTTTTTCGATAGCCTATGACATAGTATAAAATAAGAAAAATCACATCTGAAATTCGATACAAAATCCAGAAGGGCAGCATGGAAATGGCGTAAATAAATGGTAATGATAAATAGTAAAGCATCTGTTTCAATTAGCAATGTGCAATTAGCAATGTGCAAT
>CAYUNA010000003.1:12325-31699 GCA_964445895.1 uncultured Saprospiraceae bacterium
GATAAATAGTAAAGCATCTGTTTCAATTAGCAATGTGCAATTAGCAATGTGCAATGGAGAATTTGAAATTACAATTGTCATTTGCGCTTTTTTCTGTCGTTACTCCTCATTTTTAATTATTAAAAGTGCTTCTTTTCTTTCCTTTGGAAACGGCAAGGCCTTCCGATTTTTTTTATCAAAAAGAACTAAAGCGACCTTCATCGTACTCACAATTTTTTTTGTGCGGGCATCGTACATTTCGTGCAAAACCGTGAAGGCTTTATTGCCAATATCTACCAATGAAGATTCGACGTATAACAGGTCGTCTTCGAACACTTCACGGAGATATTTCAGGGTTTGTTCGATAACGACGATGCCTGTGTCCTCTTTGCCACGCCCCAATTCAATCAGTCCCATTTCTAAAGCGAATGCGCGTCCAGCGTGTTCAAACTTATTCACGTAGTACATCACGTTCATGTGTTGGTTGGAGTCGCATTCCCACGTCATGACTGCGCCTTTATAAGTGAGTATTTTTTTCATTTTTGACAATTATTCAAACCTTAGGAATGAACAAATAATTAACTAAACAGTTAAATTTGTCCTTTTTCCGTCTATAAAAAACAATTAGGTGGTATCACACTACATTCAACGAAACTTCGCCCAAATTCTCCACCTTCGCGCTCACTTTTTGTCCTGTTTTCAAATACACTGCCGAAGTTGCCGCGCCTGCCATAATTACCTGTCCTGCTTTGATAACTTCACCATATTGCGCAGCCAATCGAGTCGCTGCTACGAGTGATTCCCAGGGATTGCCCAAGATAGCAGCAGACGAACCGGATTGAACAACTTCGCCATCTACAATCAGGTCGATTTTTAAGTTATCTAAAGAAATATCCGCCGAATGCCACGCTCCTATCACTAGGCCTGACGACGAACAATTATCAGCAATCACGTCTTCGAGCGAGAATTTAAAATTTTGGTAACGAGAGTCAATAATCTCGATTGCGCCAGCTACAGCAACCACATAATCCTTAATATTTTCCAACGAAACTGCTCCAGGAATGTCTTTTTTTATGAGGAAACAAATCTCTGGTTCGGCACGTGGATGGATGAATTTTTGAAAGGGTAAATCATCACCATCCTGGTAACGCATTGCATCTGTTAATCGGCCCCAAATCATATCATGAACGCCCATTTGCTCCATTTTTGCTTTGCTGGTAAAACCCATTTTCAAACCAATCGGTTGCTCACCACGAGCATATCTGCGCTCTAATGATGCTTTTTGAATGTCGTAAGCATCAGTTTCTGAAAATGGTGTTTCCAAACTAATCTGGGGAATGGGTTGCGCATTTTTCGCTGCTTCATCAAGGATTTGCGCCAATTTTTGGATATTCATTCTTTTGTTATTTGATTAGGAAAAAGGCAAAATTACGGATTGTTTTGGGAAAAGTAAGCGTTAAGGGGGTTGTAAAGAATAACCTAACTGATGTTACCCACCTGCTGAATTTTAAATGAAATTAAATGCGCCGCAAAAAGTAAGTGCCCAGACATATTTTATTCTTTGACAAAATGCGTGAAGCATAGTTTCATTTCTGTTTTCTAAAGGGAGTTTGAGGAAGAAAATTTGCAATTTTTCCCCTCCTTAAATTTTAATTCACGGGATTTAACAAAATACCATTTATTTTAGCAAATATTTTCGCTATGAAATGTGCAAAGCGCGTAACATCCGTAACCTAAATTCCAATTTTACTCTCCCAACAACTGTCCACCCAACTGCAACAACTCCATTTCAATCACCTTAGCCGCGAATTTGGCTGCATTCAAATTGGTTTGTGCATTCAATAAATTCAGTTGTGCCTGTCGATATTCTATGGAAGAAATCTGTCCGATTTTCTGCTGTTCTTTCGTACGCTCAAAGTTTTGCCGATTTGTTTCCACTGCTGATTCTTCAACTTTCAAGACAAACAACGCATTTTGATAATCCCCCCAACGGTTCAGCACGTCACGCTCAATCTCTTGTAAGATTTGCTCCTGCTGCAATTTTTGATTAAGCAATTGCACCTGCACATTCTGCTTTCGAATATCGCGACTTCCACCATCGTATAAATTCCATGCTACACCGACGCCCACACCAAAACCACGATTATTAGACGCCTCAATAAATGACCCAGGAGCAGCATTCGAATAATTGAAACCATAGGCAGCATCCGCGGTAACAATTGGCTTTTTTTCCGCTTCGATAACGGTTAAATCCATTTCATTAATGACCAGGTTTTGGCGGTTCAGTAATAAATTAACATTGTTTTCCAAAGCAGCAGTCTGCAACTTTTCCAAAGTTAAATTTGGTGCATAAATGACTGTTGTGTCTACTGAAAACGTCTCGTTGGTGGTTCGCCCCATGACTACGTTTAAGCGGCGCTGCGCATTAATTAACGCCTGTTGTGCATTCAAAATATTGACACTATCCCGCTGAATATCGACCTGTGCGTTCAGCACATCCAGCCCACTGCCTTGTCCATAATCCAGCCCAATTTGCGCCCGTTGGAGTCTTTGTCGAGAGGTTTCGATGGTTTGGTTCAACACATTTAGATTGGCTTCCAGTCGTGCTAATTCGTAGTACTGGTTATACACCTGCAAGAGATTGTTTTCAATCGTTTGGCGCAATTGCAAATCAGTCAAATTCAAACGTTCTTTTAGCTGGTCCAAAACAGCTGCCCGACGTTCGTTATAAAGCGTGTAATTTGCTGCAACGGAAGCATTTCCATCCCACGAAAAGGCATTCGAGGTCGTAATTTCCATTCCATTAGCAAAAGACTGTGTTGAACCACCCAGGTCTGCATTTAGACCACCACGGGCATCTACCGTTGGCAGGTAACCGTTGGCTTTTTTGTCGGTATTGTTTTTAGCAATTTGGATGTTGTTTTTGGCAATTTGAATACCGTAGTTGTTAGCCAAAGTAAGGTCAACGGCTTGGTTTGTCGTTAAAATATTTTGACTAAAAAGACTCAATGGCAATAATCCAAAAATCAATATTTTAATACTATTCTTTATCATGATTTTATCTCTTTGTATTTTAAATTTGGTCACCGTTGCATTCAATGCCCGATTCCAAAATGGGATTATTGTAGTTTTTTATAAAAATGGTCCACTTTACCCAACAAAAATTATTTTTGAGAATATGAATTATTTTTTGCAAGTTCCATAGCGATTTTCTGTCCGCCCGCACCACGGATTTTTTTTTTGTCGGGTCAAGTAAAAAATAGCTAAAACTATTTTCCAAACAAGGTCAGGACTAATCCTTTACAGCCTCACTTTCTGCTTCCATCTCTTTCACCGCACTCTCTACTTCTTCCCGAGTCGGTTTTTTTCCAGTCCACAACCATTTTGAGCCGACTTTAAAACCATTGTTGGCAGACAACAACAACGGCAACAGCAGCAAGGTTAGCAAAGTGGCAAACGCAATTCCATACGCCACCGAAATCGCCATTGGAATTAAAAATTGAGCAGAAAAACTCTTTTCAAAAATCAATGGTGCAAGTCCGGCAACTGTCGTAATGGAAGTTAGAAAAATAGCTCTAAAACGCGACCGTCCAGCATCGAAAAGTGCTTCCTGATAAGGCATACCCTCTTTTAAATTCGTATTGAATTTTCCAATCAAAACCAGTCCATCGTTGACCAAAATACCAACCAAAGCGATGATACCCAAAAAGGACAAAAAGTTAATAGATTGGTCGTGTACCCAATGTCCCCACGCTACGCCAGGAAAGCTAAAAATTATTAAAGTAAACAGCAATAATGGTTGACTATACGACCGAAATGCAAAGGCAATTATCAAATACATCAAGATTAAAACAATTGGAATAGTGGCCCCGAATGCTTCTCCAACTTTAGAAAATTCTCGATTTTGACCTTCGTATAGAGGCGTAACTGTTGGATATTTGGCAAGAATATCAGGAATAACATTATTTTGAATTTGCCCTAAAATTTCAGGGGCCGAGTCCTTCAGATTTACCAAATCCGCTTCCACTAAAATCTCCCGTTGACCATCCAAATGATTGATGACCACCTCTCCTCGTTCGATGCTATAAGTTGCAATTTCAGACAACGGCACTCGATTCCTTGAAGGGGTTACAATTCGCATATCGTCCAGGTTGCGAATGCTGCTGCGGTTGGCTTTGTCGTACCGCACCCATACCCGAATTTCATCACGTCCCCGCTGAAACCGTTGTACGGAAGCGCCAAAAAATCCAGCCCGAACTTGCGACATCACATTATTGGGTGTTAGTCCCAGAAGATAGGCATTTTCTTTTAATTTTAACTTGATTTCCTTGATACCCGCAGGGTCGTTGTCCGTCACGTCTTTCAGCTGTGCATTGGTTAGTAAATTGGCTTTCAAGTCCTTTTTCGCTGCCTTCAATTCTTCAATATTATTGCCATTTAAAGAAATAGAAATTGGCTTGCCACCAAAAGCATTTCCTCCATTAAAAACCACACTTTCTGCTTCATAAATGGGTCCAACAGCTGCTCGCACAGCATTGGCAACATCGTTAGCTTGCATATCATTTAACTCTGCCGAAAGCAGGTTTAAAGTCAAAGAACCATTCGATGCACCTGGTCCAACTTGTCGCACAATATTTCTAATTACAGGCAGATTATCGGTCTGATTTTCAGTCAATTCTTTGTTTGCTTCCCACGCTTTTTCTTCAATCACCTGCGTGATGGAGTCGGTGATACTTTCCGCCGTTCCTTGTGGCATTGTGAGGTTTACTCTTACGACTTCGGAGGACACCGATGGGAAAAATGTAAAACGGATAATTCCACCTTGAATCGCTCCAACAGTAACGATAAAAATGGCAATTGGAATCGCAAAACCAAGTACTTTATAAGTCAATACAAACCGTAAAACGGGTTCGTAGAGATTTTTTCGCAACCACTCTACAAAGCGGTCTGCGTAATTGTTAATGGTAAAACTTTTACCTCCTTTTTTTAAAGCGTTAGAGTGCGCCAGGTGAGACGGCAAAAAGAGGAAGGCTTCCACCAAAGAAATTGCTAAAATGACAATGACAACCGTCGAGATTTCACCAAAAAATGCCCCAAAGCGTCCAGGCAAAAACCAGAAAGTCGTAAAGGCTACAATCGTCGTTGAAATCCCTGCAAAAACAGGTTTGATAACTTCCAGTGAACCATCTATCGCTGCCTGAATTGGGGTTTTCCCTTTTTCATAATGGCTAAATATATTCTCGCCAATCACAATTCCATCATCCACCAAAATCCCGATAACGAGTATCATTCCAAACAGTGAAATCACATTAATGGTCATAAAAGAGGGCGCAAAAATGAACAGTCCAAAAAACGAAATCGGCAAACCTACCGCTACCCAAAGCGCAATACTTGGTTTTAAAAACAGGGACAATAAGACCAAGACTAAAAAGATACCAATCGCTCCATTTTCAACCAATAAATCCTGACGGTCGCGCAATGCAATCGAGTTGTCTGCGGTGATAGCGAGTTGTACATTAGTATTTTCGTTATTGAATTTTTCGATGTATTTTTTGGCGCGGTCATTGGCATCCAGAATGTCTTCATTATTGGTGGTACTAACGGCAATTTGCACCGCAGGATTCCCATTGTACGACACACGGTCAGGGATTTCTGAAAATTTATCGCGAACTTGTGCCACATCTTTCAAACGCACTACTTGCCCATCCACACTAGCTTTGACAATCAGATAATCCAGTTCCTCACCATAATATGCCCGATTGTTAGCTCTAATTAAATACTCCTCAGTGTCCGTTTTGATATTTCCACCTGTCGTCAAAATATTGGCATTCGCTACCGCAGCTGCTACCTCCTGGAAGGTCAAATTAAACGCTCGCAAGTCATTTTCACGCACTGCAATTTCGATTTCTTCATCCGGAAACCCCGTAATGTCTAGCTGCGAAATATTTGGTAATGCCCGCAAGTCACTCTCCACCTTCCGCGAAATTTCTTTCAATGTCCGCAACGGCACACCTTCACCCCAAATTGCCATCGTAATCGCCTGATTTCGGTTTTCTTGTTTGGCAATAATCGGCGGTTCCATATCGACGGGAAAAGATGGCACTCTATCCACTGCATTTTTTACATCCGCCAAGACCACATTGATATCCGCGCCCTCCACCGATTCGACGGTAATCGTTCCTGCATTCTCCTGTGATTTGGAGGTAAAACGGTCAACGCCGACTAATCCCCGCAGGTTGTCCTCAATTTTCAAAATCACACCTTCTTCAATTTCCGCTGGCGATGCACCTGGATAAACTACTGAAATATTAATGATTTTAGTGTCTTCCAATGGAAAAAATGAAGAGGTCAATGACTTTGAGCTCAAAAAACCAACCAGCACAATCGACAACATAGAGACGTTGACAGCGACGGGGTATTTTATAAAGAAGGAGATTAAGTTTTTCATTAAAAAGTTAATTGTTGATTTGGTTGATTTAGTTAAATAAGTGATTTGATTTGACCTGATAAAAAATAAAAATTACAACATGCATTTTGAGAATAGAATACAAAAGTCTTTGAAAATAGAATACAAAAGTCTTTGAGACTTTTGTATTTTCACGCTGATGCTAATTTTCTTTCAACTCCTTCACCACCATCCCATCATACCCACCTGGAACCAACCGACTCACCATCTTCGTCCCATCTGCCAAACCACGCACCACCACTGTATTTTCTTTAAAATAAACAGGCTCAATTGGCATCAATTTCAATAAGGTGTCTTGTTTCAATACAAACAATTTATCGTTATCGACAATCAATTTTCGAGAGACTTCATAGGTATTTGCTTCTTCTTTTGCAGTCAAATCTGCTTCCATGTACTGCCCTTCCCGCAAGTCCTTACCCGATACTTGAATGTAGGCTTTTATGGTTTGTGAATTGGCGTCAATTAATGGATTTAAACGGTTGACTTTACCCGTCCAGTTTTTAGTGCGCTCAATGTTGTGGAGCGAAACCGTTTTACCAATTTTCAATATATCGGCATATTGTGCATTCACGGCCACTTCTAATTCATAAACATTCGGATTGATAAACTCGCCTAATTTTTGACCAGCCCGCACCAATGCGCCTTTATCCACCAACGCTTCTGTCAACACGCCTGTGAACGGTGCGTAAATGTTATACTTTGCCAATCGTTCCTCCAGGTTTTTGACATTGTACCACGTTGAGTTAATGCCTTTTCCTGCTATAAATAACTTTTCTTTATCAGTAGTCGTTTCAGGCAAGGCTTTAAGCGGGCCATTGACATCAAATGTGGTAACATACTGTTCCCATTTGCCAACCGCAGCAGCATAGTCGAATTTCAAATCAGGCAAAGCAGCTACCACTTGATTGTATAAGTTGCTCTTTTGTGCTCGTAAATTGGCTCGAAATTCATCACTATTAATCCGCAGTAAAATGCTACCTTTTTTATAGCCAATCCCTGGTTCAAATGTATTGGCGCTGTAATCAAAAATACCTTGAACTTCCGAAAACAACTCCAGACGGTCGCGCGCCGCCAAACTACCGCTTGCTGTTACTGAAATCGGCGTATTGCCATTCTTGACCACTTCCGTAAATACAGTTGGAACGGGCGGTTTGGCTTTCGCAGGTGGCTCTTTTTTAGAAGCTGCCAAATAGTTTTTTGTTAAAATTGCACCGCCAATGATTAAAATACCGATGATGCTGATGATGACTTGTCTCATTAAATAAAAGTATAATTGGTGTATAAGTAAGTGCTTGGACAAAAATAACTTACACAATTTATGACGGCATCTTTTTGGATTTTACTTCGTTATTTTTATCAGCAATAGCTACGGCTATTCCTTCAAAAAATGCCTCGTACAATCACAAAAATCTGCTCGGTCAAAAGTATAACTTATTTCTGTCCAAGCACTTAGGTGTCGTTATTTAGCTTTCGATATTGAAAGTTGACAATGCAACTAATTCAATCCAATCGAATATTCTGTTGCAATCTTTTTATAATATGAATCGCCTTTCTTATTTCTTCTTCGCTTAAACCTTTTTGCATTTGATTGATACAATCCCAGACAATTGGTTGTACCTTTTCAAAAACCTCGCGCCCGTGCCGGGTTAGGTGAATACAGTTGATTCGTTTGTCAACCTCCGATGGAATCCGCGCAACATAATTCTTTTTTTCCATTGTATTAACCAAACGAGCCAAAGAACCTTTGTTTCTTTCCGTAATATATGCTAAATCCTTTTGCATAATACCATCTTGCTGTTCTAATTTTGCTAAGACAATAAACTGCTCTTTGGTGATTTCAACACCTGCTTTTGCGAAGGCATCCCGCATAAACATACCCATCATTTTTTCGGTCTTTCCAATCCAAGGTGCGATGGACTTTTCAAATTTAGAAGGAATTTGCATTTCGTGATTCATGGTAGGTAAACGTGTGGGGTTTAAAAAGGTTTATAGTGCAACTATTTTTTTATGTTTTAAATTTTCAATCTAACTTTCTTAGAAATATATTCTTCCTCATCCGAATCTTCTGATAAAATGGTATAAGTCATATTTAAATGCTTGTTGTTAATATAATTGGTGTCAAATGAGGATTGAAGTGTCTTAAAAACCCAAAAAGGCTTCGGATTAAAGTCGATTTTCTGCGATTCCCAAGTTTCAAATTACTGGGTTTTAAACCAATATCAGTCAATTGTTGGAAACACAGGCACAGCGTGCCGGCACTCTTGGTAACACAAATCTTAGTTTCTTTTCTAAGCCACAGCGTGGCGGCACTCTTGAAAAGGTTCGTCTGAAAATTGAAGAGTGCCGCCACGCTGTGGCTTGTAAAATTTGTTCATCTATGGTTACCAAGAGGGTCGACACGCTGTGCCTATAACTTGAGTGTTATTGAAAAATGGAAATAAAAACCTCCTGAATTCTCAATTTAATAGGATTTAATCTACAAAACCCTAAAGGTACTCGAATCTATCCTTTTATCCTACAAAAATATTTCCCCATTTTCCCTACCTTTACCCGACATTTTCAACAGAACAAACACCATAAGCTTATGCAAAAGTCACTACTCCTATACGTTTTTCTAACCCTTTCAAATTTCGCTTTTTCACAATGTCAATCTATCGAATCTGTGATTGCCAATAGCAGTCCAATCGTCATGCCTGCCGATACGGGATGGATAGATATTTGTCTAGGAGAGACAATATTTGTACAAGGAATGGGGCTTTATCCAGAAAATGGACAAACTTACAATCAATCTGACGCGACCTCAGCGTTTCAGTGGTCTTTTGGTGATGGAACAACTGCTTTTGGACCAGTTGCCAACCATACTTATGACGAACCTGGAGCGTATTTTATTAATCTCGACATTACCGATACGCTCGGCTGCACGAATGATAATGTATTGCAACAACGGGTTCGGGTGCATGGTATTAGCAATCCAACCAATTCGCAACCGACCGTCACTTCAGTTTGTGCAGATACGCCAGTTACCTTAACCGTCGAACCAATTATCACAGCAAATTATACGTTTGGGGCAAGTTCATTTTCCAATACAGATACCTTGGCGATTCCTGATGGCGACGGGACTCAGGTTTCGACCGTCATTCAGGTGAATACTTTTCCACAAGATGCAATTTTTGACAATCTCAATCAATTGGAAAGTATCTGTGTCAATATGGAACATTCATGGATGCGCGATTTGATAATTACCCTCACGGCACCCAATGGCGCAAGTATTATTTTGCATGAACATCCTGGTCAAACAGGTGGGCAAGTCTTCCTGGGTGAACCCGTAGATAATGACGGAGGTTTTCCAATTTGGGGAGTCGGTTACGACTATTGTTGGGCAAATGCGGCACCTAATCCAACCTGGATACAGTATAGTAACGCAAATTTGCCAGCTACTTTGCCTGCCGATACATATAGCACTTTTGACCCAATATCTAACCTATTGGGCACGCCTTTGAATGGAACCTGGACGTTGACGATAGCAGATATTTGGGCAGCAGATAATGGCGCATTGTTTTCGTGGGCACTGCTTTTTGACTACGATGAAATTTATAATACCGCACCCGAAACCTTCGAGGTAAGTTTTGATAATGGAATGTGGTTACCCGATAATTCTATCACTTTCAGCAACGAAGACTCCTTAGTTGCCCTACCTCAGGCAACGACGACTTACACTTATCAGGCAACGGATAATTTTGGTTGCATCACTAACTTTGACTACGAAGTAACGGTCTTACCTGCCAACGCACCTGCTTGTCAATCTTGTGATTCTTTGATGGTCACTTTGCTTGATAGCCTAGTTTTGAGTTGTACCAATAACGGTATCAATACCTTGACGCCAACGATTCAATCAACAACCAATGATATTGATTTTCAATGGTTTACTGCCGATGGCACATTTGCAGACCCTATGATGCTCAATAACGAAACGGTAGAAATTACGAGCGCGGGAACTTATATTTTGACGACTTCTATCCCAGCTTCGGGTTGTAGTGAGATGGATACAATTGTCGTAACTGACCCTAATTTACCCAGCGCAGACGCAGGCGAGGATATAACTTTATTTTGTCAAATTCCTAATTATTATTCGCTATCGGGCAGCACTGACGGAACGGATACTACCCCGTTTTGGACAACTCCAAATGGAGAAATCACCTTCGCTGGAAACTCTTTTACACCACAAATCGGCGAGCCAGGATTTTATATTTTAAATGTAATGGACAATTCATCCAACTGCGTGGTTGCTGATACGGTCGAAGTATTTTTACATCCCGTTCTCATCGACAGTCTTATCGCCGTAGATGCCGATTGTAACCAAACCAATGGCTCGGCAACTATTTTTTCGACGGCGGATTCCAGTGATTTGATTGTCAATTGGAGCAATGGCGCAACGGGGGCAACGCTCACAGATTTAGCACCAAATACTTATATGATAACGGTGACGGATGGAAATTGTACCCAAACAGCAGCAGCCATTATTGGGGAGAGTGACGAGTGTGATGTGACGATTCGGGGGCGAGTTTTTGAAGGTAATATTTGCCATCCAGATTCTGCAAATCTTGATTGGGAGATCAACTTTTTGACTGTGCGATTAGAACCACTTGGATTAGAAATATCTGAACCGTTAGCAGATGGAAGTTATGAATTCGTGGTACCGCCAGGAGATTATACTATCATCGTCGATGATGGTCCAATCGCCCCAAATGATACTTATGTGATTGTTTGTCCAGGAGACAATATGATACCAGTTAGTTTACCTCTTGAAGGAAGTATTTCAGAAAACAATGATTTCTATTGGGTAAACACCGTTAATGTAAATGATTTTGATGAAAAAATTTCTCTTCTTAACATCTCCCCCAACCCAACCAACGCTCATTTTAAAATCAATTACGACCTCCCGATTTCCATGAAAACCAGTCTAAATATTTATACCCTTTCGGGAAAATTAGCACAACCTATTTTTGAAAATAGAAACCAGGCAGCAGGTGAGCATTTTGAAGATTTGACGATTGACAATTTGCCAAATGGCGTTTATTTAGTTCGATTAGAAACAGAAAATGGGGTGTTTTTTGAAAAAATCATTAAACAATAAAATTGATTAACTTGCCACTATTTTTAACAAAACAACAAACATGAATCGTCAATTATTGATACTTTTTTTCCTTTGCGGAATGGCTAATTTCACTTTCGCACAAAACGTAACTACCGAAAAAATGGATGCCCTACCCTATCATCAAATCCCAGAAACACCAGATGAATTTACACCCGAAAACGTGGCTGCTCGCATGATTGATGGGCTTGGCTACCGCTATTATTGGGCTACAGAAGATTTGCGGGAGGAAGATTTGAATTACCAACCGAGTGAAAATTCACGTACGGCAACAGAAACACTAGAGCACCTTTATGGCCTATCAAAAACGATTGTCAATGCTTCTAAAAATGTTCCCAATATTCGTCCCGCCGCACCAGAGGAATTGACTTGGGTAGAAAAGCGGAAGAAGACGTTAGAAAATTTTAAAATGGCAAGCGACATTTTAAAAAACAAGAAGGCTGACTTAGCAGAAATGAATATAATTTTTCAAAGAGGCGATAATAAAGCAGAATTCCCGTATTGGAATATGCTGAACGGTCCGATTGCCGACGCGCTTTGGCACGCAGGTCAAATTGTGGCTTTCCGACGGGCATCAGGTAATCCGATTAATCCAAAGGTGAATGTTTTTAGAGGAGTGACGAAGGAGTAGGGTGAAAAAATTATTCTAAATGAAACTAATTACCGCGCGGCACTTAACACTGTGTAAAAAGCCATTTTTCGAGGGGTGTTTTCGTGGCGAAAATCATCACAACTTCTGCCAATATCGAAGCCGCCACGACTGGATTCTAAAGGGGAAGAATTTTTTTTAAAATTTCTTCCCCCTTTAGAATCCCACAGGCGCACAACGAAATGTTAGCAAGAGTTGAAATTTATTTGCGCCGCATTTGAATACATAAAAATGATGGCTTTGCGTAACATCAATAACTAAAACATGTTCGACTACAGGCAATGCGCACTATATTTTTTGAAGCTCGAAGAAACTTCCTTTACAATGTGTTCAGTACCTACGGTATAATTCCTCTACGAAGATTATAAATTTTTCTGTAAAAACTTTAAGGCTAAAGCATTCGCTTCCGTCGCCGCTTCTTCCACATATTTTTCACTACTTGGATTGGCAAAAGCGTGGTCGGCATCAAAAGAATGCACCGTCAAATCTTTTTTTGTTGCCGCTGCCAATGCTTCAAACGCTTTCACGACATCAGGATTAATCCATTGTTCATTCTTCGCAAAAATTCCTAAAACAGGAGCTTTTAATGGTGCCAATTCAGCCGCTGTTTTTACAGGCAAGCCGTAGTAAATAACGCAAGCCTTCCCTTGTTCCCCTGCCAAAATCGAGGATTTCAGCGACCATCCACCACCGAAGCACCAGCCAATTGTGCCAAATGTTGCCCCTTCGCCAGCCTGTACAATTGCTCCATTGATGATTGCTTTTGCGCGGTCATCTTTGACCATGCCCATGTATTTTGCAGCATCCTCACGGTTGTCTGCCACATTACCGTCGTAAATATCCAACGCCATTACGTGAACATCACCCAATTCTTTAAACAACCGTTCTGCCTCGCGTTTGATGTGGTCATTCAAGCCGTACCATTCGTGAATGACGAATAAATATTTCGTGGTTGGTTGCTCATTTTTAATCATGTAGGCACTACCATCTGCCCCGCCTTCGGTTGGAAAGGTCATCATTTTGCCAATACCTTGAAAATCAATTTTTTTCGGTTCGTCATGTGCTTCTTTGAATTTTTCATCCTTGGTAAATTGCGCCATGTTGTCAGATTTGGCGGCAGCGTTGTCGGTGGTTTTTTCCGTATTTTCACTACAGCCTATTGCAAAAAATGCAAGGATAGTTACTAGGAAAGTCAGTTTTTGTAACATATTAAAGTTTTTGTTTTGTAATTAGTATCGCCATTTCAACACCTTTTACCCTAAAGCGTTCACCTTTCTTGTTTTTTATTTTTAAAATATTGAAATAAAGCTTGCAAAGATACCAATGTCCAAACGCCTTCTAATAAAACAAATGGCATATATTTCATTAAAATGGAGGCAGCACAAGCGAGAATTGCACCAATTAAATTGAGTAGAATATAACGCAAATCGTCAGGTTCGATGCGATGTGTTAGATTCAAAAAGTAGGCGAAAAGAATCATGGAAACACCGGTAAAACCTAAGAGGTCAACTAAGGTCATTTTTTCATTTTTTTCATTACAATTACTCTTGTCATTCCGAGCGAAGTCGAGGAATCTGGAAGAACAGCCGCCCCAAATCCCTCGACTTCGCTCGGAATGACAAAAGAAAAAGCAGCTACAACAACCCAAACTGCTCAAAATGATGTGCAAAATGCTTCCGTTCCAAAAGGCTAAATTCATAAGCCGTCAAATCGCCAAATACTGGATTCGGTGCAGTCGCGCCTTTATTTTCTTTAAAAAACGATTTTAACTTATCGTAATTTTCAAAAAACGCTTTTTTCGCTTCCGCTAAATCAGCGTAGCGCAATGCTTCCAATTCGCCTTTTTTCAACGCAGGATGGTCAAAGGATTTTGGCATGGGTTGATAATTCCAAAGGGAATCTTGCGTTTTTTCTAAATACTTTTCGGGCGTGTACATTTTCGACTCAATTTCACCCAACGCAATTAGGTTAAAATAGTCAAAATGCTCCACCAAATGCTGCGCGGTCATAATGCCCCATTTGGGGGTAGAACTTTCGGTCAATTTATCAAATTGCTCCACCAAATACTCGCGCGTAATGTCTTTAAATGGTGCTTTTTTCTGAACCAGGGTCAAAATCGTTGCCATCGCCACCAATTCGCCGTCTTGGTCTAAAATTTCTTCGTACCATTTCACCACGCCCGACGGATGTTCTTTTCCGCGACTATCGCGCTCTACTTTTTCCTTACAAGTCAACCGCACCTGAATCGTATCGTTGTGATAAACGGGGCGAATAAATCGACATTCATCCAAGCCATAATTTGCACCAACTGGCCCTTTCGCAGGATTGACAAACAAACCCGCCGCCGCTGCTAACAAAAAGTAACCATGCGCCGCCCGTTTCTCAAAAATTGTCCCATCCAACGACGTAATATCGGTATGTGCGTAAAAAACATCCCAAGTCAAATTCGCAAAATTTTGAATATCCGAATCGGTCATCGTTCGTTTATGCGTCAAAATCGACATGCCCGTTTTGATATCTTCAAAATGGTATTTAAATGGATGTTTTGGTGCTTCAGTCACCTTTGCGCCCGCTTGATAAATGCCCGTAATTGCGGTAATCGTCGTCGGACTTCCTTGAATTGCGCAACGTTGCAAATAGTGCTTAATGCCACGCATACCACCCATTTCTTCGCCACCACCTGCACGACCTGGCCCGCCGTGCACAAGCGTTGGCAAGGGCGAACCGTGTCCTGTACTTTGCTTCGCACTTTCGCGATTCAGCACCAAAATGCGCCCGTGATGACTCGCCGCTTCGACGACAAAATCCCGCGCCGCTTTATCATCAAAAGTCGTAATCGAAGCGCACAAAGAACCTTTACCCATTTGCGCCAATTCTGCAGCTTCGTCCATGTTTTTATAAGGCATTATCGTACTGACTGGACCAAAGGCTTCGATTTCATGCACCGCCAAATTTTTATATGGATTTTTTTCCAAAAGCAAAATCGGACTCAAAAATGCCCCTTTGTCATAATCTGCATCAATCAAGTCAATTTTATCCAAACTTCCGTAAACAATTTCTGCCGTTTTTGCAATTTCTTTCACGCGGTCACGCACCTCGATTACCTGGTCTTTGCTCGCCAATGCGCCCATGCGAACGCCCTTCGTCGTTGGGTTGCCAATTTTCACTTTTGCCAATGCTTTACCCAGATGAATTTGCACATCTTCCATCAAAAATTCAGGGACGATAATGCGCCGAATTGCGGTACATTTTTGTCCACATTTCGTCGTCATTTCCTTACGCACTTCTTTGATAAACAGGTCAAATTCGGGCGTACCCGGTACAGCATCTTCTCCCAAAACGGTACAGTTCAAACTATCCGCTTCCATATTAAACGGCACGGCTTCGTTGATAATTCGCGGGTGCGCTTTCAGCATCCTTCCCGTCGCCGCAGACCCCGTAAAGGTAACGACATCCTGACTTTCGACCGTATCTAAAATCGTACGGGCAGAGCCACAAATTAGCTGTAATGCGCCTTCTGGTAAAATGCCCGAAGCGATGATTTCGCGCACGACAGCTTCGGTCAAATAAGAAGTTGAAGTTGCAGGTTTTACGACTGCGGCTACGCCTGCCATCCAATTCACGGCACATTTTTCCAACATCCCCCAAATCGGGAAATTGTAGGCGTTGATGTGAATCGCTACCCCACGTTTTGGCACCATGATGTGATGCCCCATAAATTGCCCGCCGCGCGATAAATCAATCGGTGCGCCATCAACGTGAAAGTTTTGATTGGTGAAATTTTTACGCAATGAAGCATTGGCGAATAAATTACCAAAACCACCTTCGATGTCCACCCAACTATCGGCGCGCGTTGCCCCCGTTTTGTAGCTGACTTCGTAAAATTGTTCCTTGCGTTTGGTGAGGTAAAGCGCAAGGGATTTGAGCATATTTCCGCGCTCTTGGAAAGTCATTTTGCGCAAAGCAGGACTACCCTTTTTGCGTCCGTATTGCAAAATATCGCCGAAATCCAAGCCTTTGGTGGTGGCCATCGCTACGATGTCGCCGTTGACGGAATTATAGAGAGGGCTGCCGTCGCCGTCGCCGGGGGTCCAGTTTCCGAGAATGTAGTTTTTTAATTTATTCATGATTTGATTTGATTTGATTTGATTTTAAAATAGTCAGGTATTGTTGAAATGCCAAAATTATCTTATTTTTGTCAAAACAAAAACTAAATGGCCAAAGATATTTTTCACGAACACGTTAAAGAGGCATTGAAAAAGGATGGGTGGACAGTTACGCATGACCCATTAAAAATAAATCATTTAAAGCAACCTTTGGAAATTGATTTGGGGGCAGAAATGATGATTGGGGCAGAACGGGATGCGGCAAAAATTGCTGTTGAAATAAAAAGTTTTTTGTCTCATTCCAGAATATATGATTTCCATTTAGCTTTGGGACAGTTTAAGACTTATTTTAGATTGCTAAAAAAAGCTGAACCAGAAAGAACTTTATTTTTGGCTATTCCAATTGATGCTTACACCGATTTTTTTAACACACCATTTGGAAAAGAAGCGATTGAAGAAGAAAACTTAAAAATTATCGTTTATAATCCAAAACTAAAAACAGTAGAATTATGGATAAGCTAAAGAAATATCAGAATGTTGTCAAAAAAGCAATTTTAAAATATGCTGACTTTCAAGATAATAGCCGAGAAGAATCTGAAATTCAGCCTGTTTTCGACGAAAAAAGAAATCATTATTTTTTAATGGATATTGGTTGGAAAAATATGCACCGCATTCACACATGCTTACTTCATATTGATATAAAAAATGATAAAATTTGGATTCATAAGGATTTTGTTGAACAAGGAATTGCGACTGATTTAATGGAAATGGGCATACCAAAATCTGATATTGTTTTGGGTTTTCAAGCGCCTTATAAACGACCTTATACGGAGTTTGCAGTGGCGTAAACGGAAAAAGCATTTTGTTTTCCTCCTATTTTTATTTATCTTAGTAGTTCTCTATCAATCGCTCAAAATTTACGCTTATGAAATCTCTTCTAATTGCTACTTCCATTTTTTTAATGACCGCTATTTCTGCTTTTGGTCAATTGGACACCACCAAGATGTTGACCTATTTATATGATGCCAACTCTGCGGAATGGAAGTTATCGAGGTCATTTGAGCAGGATTTTGCAGAGGATAATTTGCTTAGGCAAGAAATTAAATCATACGCTTTTTATAATAACACTTCTTACCTTCGTCATCACAGATTACTGATTAACAATGAGTTAGGCAAACCAACTTATCAAATTGATTCTCACTTGGTCATTGCAACGCCCTCTGTAACTGAATGGGAAGTTTTTGAAAAGGAATACATTTATTCTGAGGATAATCTCTTCATGATAATTTTCAATGAAAGAAAAGAAGGCATGGAGAATTTGACCCACAAAAAGACTCAGCTATTTCATTATGGTGCTGAAAACTTGATTTCTCACATTTCAGAGTACAGACTAAGTTTAGAAAATGATGTGTTCTATTTAGCAAAAACAACTTATTACCAATACGATGTAAATCAATGCCTTGAAGATGAATGGATTTATTTTGGCAATAGTGTTTGCAGAACGACTTTTACACGAGATGAAAACTGCGAAATTCTCTCAGAATTGTACTTCAAAGATTCAAATAATTTTCGAAAAAAAATAGATTATCACATCAACTATGATAATGAAAATCGCGTGGAAATTGATAGTGTTTTCAGTCGTAATTTCAATGGTTCACCCCGTTTTGAATATGAACTTTATAGAATTTACGATAAACAAGATAACCTGATAGAAGAAAAAAATCGTCTCTGGACAGGACTATGGTATGATTTCGTAGGAAATAGCGCATTGCCGTCACTCGGAAATACTGACGAAATGCCCGAATTTTATTTGTTCTTAAATTCTATAAATTACAACGAAGAAAACTGGAAATTGCAGGAAGACCAGATCCTGATTGACCTCTTTAACCGCGATACTTTTCATAGAAAATTAAACTATAACCATTATTGCAACGGAAACATTAAAGAAGAATTTGTTGAAAATTTCAATTTGTTCTATCCCAATCAGAAGTCTTATTTTGAATATCGAACGAAAGACGATTGCGAATCAATAGACGGCAAAGTAGATTTAGCCATATTTCCTAACCCTTCTGATGGTCTATTTACGATACAATCTAATGCTTTGCAGGGCAATTCTTCTAAAATTCGGATTTACACTGTGCTTGGGCAGCTCGTTTTTGAAAAAGCTATCCCCAATCAGGTTTACGAAGTTTCCTTAAATCTGGCGCAATTGCCCAAAGGAAATTACATTGCTTCTGTAATTGGTAATCATGTCTATGCGACGGAGAAAATTGTAATTCGTTGAAATAAATAAAATACTGGAAATAAAATTTAGCGCATTTTTATAAAAACACAAACCAAACCCTTCTATCCGCCAAAATGCTACTTTTCTACATCTTCTATTCAAACAATGTTTAAGCATGAAGATAAAAGTACAGAAAACCCTCTTCATTTCATTTTTAATTCTTCTGACATACACAGGTCAAGGACAAGATTCAATCTGGATGAATGCTTGTAACAGCAAATTTTACCGAGGTCAAAACTTTATCAATGAAAGTTTTCCATATTTGCTAACATCTTGGCTAATAACTTTACTCTCTTTAGGTATTTTATTTTCGAAAACCAAGCAAATATTACCTAATAGAAAATCGCTGCTTTTTTGGATTACCTCTGTTTTATTAGGAACGGTAACTTATACTGCAAATATGGGTAATGACTTCTTGTTGATTCAACCCTTACTATGTTTAGCGTGGACATTTTCTATTATTTTTTCCGCTTTATCTTTTGTAACATTCGTCTGGAATATTAACGAACTTAGCGGATTTATTACGCTATTATTCTTTGCTTTTTTAGGCGGTTTATACTACCCAATAGTATTAAAAGTAATTTAAAACGCTGTACTAAACCCTTTCCAAAACCGCCGCATACCCCTGCCCCACACCCACACACATCGTCACCAGCGCATACTTTTTCCCCGTCAATTGCAATTCCAAGGCCGCCGAATACGCCACGCGCGCGCCCGTCACTCCCAACGGATGCCCAA
>CAYUNA010000004.1:0-31458 GCA_964445895.1 uncultured Saprospiraceae bacterium
CGCAGGCAACGCGCATTGTTTTATTTGGAGGTCGAAAATTTGCAATTTTCTCCCTCCTGAAAAACCAAAGAAACTTTTGTTACGCTGTACTTAATCCATTGCCTTTCTATCAAAAAACTGTCAAAAGAAACGAATAATCTAACCTCGATTGTTTTTATAGGTATCTTTGTAATTTTGAAAGATAATTCATTATTCTTCAACTATCTGTTATGAAATTTTCCAAAATGAAATCAATCAATTTTCTGTTTATTGGCTTTTTTTTATTCCATATTAATATTGTTTCTGGACAACAAATGTCACTTGATGATGCGCTAATTTATGCGCAAAAAAATAATTCTTCTCTGCGGGAAGCAAATATTAATATTGCTGATGCCGAAGGACAAATTATTGAAAATAAAGCGATAGGGCTACCACAAGTTCGGCTTGGTGTGGATTATAATTATTATTTACAAATCCCAAAGCAGGTCGTTCCAGAGAAAAATTTTGATCCGGTTAATGGGCGGGAAGGAGAGTTTTTGGAATTAACCTTTGCGCTGCGACAAAATTTTAACGTTGGATTAAATGCAGAGTGGTTGGCCTTGGACGGAACCTATATTTATGGGTTGAAAGCAGCGCGCTTGTTTCGGGATTTTCGACAAAAAGAGTTGGCGGCAGTAGAAAAAAATGTACGGGATGCGGTAATTGAAGCATATCTGCCAGCGTTGATTATTACCGAAAATATGAAAAATTTAGATAAAAATATCACGACGACAGAAGAATTATTGAAAGAAACCAAGGAGATTTATAAAGAAGGATTTATTGAAAGTCTGGATGTAACCCGACTGGAATTATCGTTGGCGACGTTGACGACACAAAAAAATAATTTGGAGCGACAAAAAGAAATGGTCATCAATTCGTTGAAATTCACATTGGGTTATCCCATGTCTGAGTCTTTGGAAATCGTGGATGATTTGGAAGCCATTTTTACTGCCGAAGTCCCTGAAGAATTGACCCAAGAAATTGATGTAACCATTCGTCCAGAATATCAAACGGCACAGATGGGCATTGAATTAAATGAACTGAACATCAAGCGATATAAAGCTGGTTATCTGCCATCTTTGCGCTTATTTGGGTCATATCAGCAGGCATGGCAAGGGGATAAATTCAACGAAGGATTTTGGTTTCCTAATTCTCTTATCGGTGCGCGATTGGTGATGCCGATTTTTGATGGATTTTTGAAAAAAGGGCAAATACAGCGGGCGCAATTGGATTTAGAAAAAGCCAATTTGCAAATGAATGATTTAGAACGCGGTATTTATTTAGAAGTTGAAAATGCAAAAACGGCGTATTTAAATGCGATGGAACGGCTAAAAGATGAGGATTATACTTTGGATTTGGCACAGGATATTTACGATGCAGCAGTAATAAAATATAAGGAAGGAGTGGGGTCAAGTGTCGAATTGATTCAAGCAGAACAGTTGTTGTATGATGTGCAGCGCAATCGAATTCAGGCGATGTATGACGTATTGGTGGCACGAAAGGGATTGGAAAAAGCATTCAATAAATGATGTATATTTTCTGAAGAAAAGGGTAGAGAGATGCTTCGAGGATTAATTAGATAGACAGTAGTAATCGAGGTCTTTTTTACCAAAAGTTTTGACTATCATTGACTGATGTTGCACATCTTTAATATTTTAAATAAAAATGAACTGCGGCGCAAAAGACAATTCGCTTTAGCTAATATTTTATTTATAAACTGTCAAAATACAGTTACAAATCGTAAATCACGGACAATTTCGACTAAAGTTCTCTATAAAAAGCCGTAATTTCGCCGCTTCACAAAAAAAATTAGAGAGATACTGTTTTATAGCTTATAAATTAGTTCTGAAAAGAAATGCTAAATGAAATTAAAGCCTAACAGTTAATACAAACATTATGATAAACCTGATATTATTCGGACCTCCAGGTTCAGGCAAAGGTACACAGGCAGCTAATTTGGTTGAAAAATACGACTTGCTTCATATTTCAACGGGTGATTTATTTCGATTTAATTTGAAAAACAATACGCCGTTGGGTTTGGAAGCTCGAAAATATATCGACAAAGGAGAATTGGTGCCAGACAGCGTAACCATTAATATGTTGCGAGCAAAAGTGGAGGAAAATCCAGATGTCAAAGGCTATATTTTTGATGGATTTCCACGGACGATTCCACAATGTGAGGCGTTAGACGCTTTGTTGGCAGAGCGAAACGAAGAAGTATCGAAATTGGTTATGTTGGACGTACCAGAGGAAGAATTGGTTGGTCGCTTATTGGAACGTGGTAAGTCTTCTGGGCGAGCAGATGATGCTAATGACGATGTGATTCGTAATCGAATTAAAGTTTATGAAAAAGAAACTTCTCCTGTTTTTGACTACTACTTTATTACCAATAAGTCAGTTAAAGTTTGGGGAGTTGGGGAGTTGGAAATGATTTTTCAACGACTAAGTTTGGAGATTGATGTAATTGAATTTTAAGGGTAGCAGCGCTTTCAGTGTTTTTATCCTAAAAATTGAGTGAAAATAATTGGGATTTTCAATAAATCGCCTTACTTTTGCAGCCGCTTAGCGCAAACCCTGCGTTTTGCACCATAAAATTGATAAAAAGACTTAAAAATATAGCATAATGAAAAGGACTTTTCAACCATCGAAGCGAAAAAGAGCGAACAAGCATGGATTCCGTAGCCGCATGAGCAGCAAAAACGGTCGTCGGGTATTGGCGAAGCGTCGTGCTAAAGGTCGTAAGAAATTAACTGTTTCTGACGAGTTTTACTCTAAGTAATATAGTGATTAGATTTTAGTGGTGAGTGATTTGTAGGGTCACAAAAAAGCACCAGTTTCTACGTTGAAGTAGAGACTGGTGCTTTTGTAGTTTTACGAATAAGGGTTTTACAATCGTTATTCTATATTTATGTTATACCATTCATTTTTGCCAATCCAATTTCCAGCGTCTTCTGATTTTACCTTTTTAAATTTAATTCTCTCCTCAGAGATTCCGAACTCTTGCATGAATTTTAAAAATGGCTGACGCAATCGTTCGCGTTCTTTGCCTTTGGCGGCGATGCCGATGGTCATGGTGTTGTAGGTTTTGGTTCTGACCATATTTCCTAAAATATAAATGAGGCTAATTTTAGTTGAGCCGCTGAATTCTTCGTTATCAAAATCAACATTCATATTTTTTAGAAACGTTTTTACGGAATCGGGCATTTCGGCGTTGGATTGCCAGTCGTGGCTGGAGGGGTCACGTTTATCTTTCTTCTTTTTTACAGGACGATTTGGATTATTTGAAAAAGTAGAATTTCGCGGTTTATCGTAATCAAAAGGCTTAGTATTTGGGTTAGTCTTAGTATAGGGTTTTCTTCTTTTAAAGGATGCTGATCTATCAGGTGTAGAATAGACTACCGAATCTTGGTGATTTTTTTTATAAGCGTTATTTGACTTTATAGCTAATTTATTAAGACAAGCTTTAATACTATCTGCCTCCTCTTTTTCAATTGGAGAAATAGGCGAGGCATTGTCCACTAATAAATTGCCATTATAAGGAAAACGGACTGGTGATTTATAATAACATTCCAGCAAGATATAATCGAAATTTTCTTCTGGCGTAAAAACTAATTCAAAAGTTAACCATCGAGTATTGATGATTAAAGGTGTTTCTGCAAGCAATTGTTTTTTTGAACAATAACCATCTCCTCCCCATATTCTCAACTTGACGGGACTTGTGTAATTGACTGGAGTTCCTGTGGTTCTGCTCAGACTTTCATACGATTCTGAACGGCACAAGTCTATACTGAATTTATATGATTGACTTGAGAATAGTGGACTGCTCAAGCGTTGCGCGACCATTTCCCAGGTATCGTTATCTCTGACGACCATGCCCATATAGGTGTTGCCATCTGATGGTGTTTGAATAACGTTAAAAAAAGGAGCAGTTGCGCTACTGCTTGGTTGAATATCTGTTTTGCTTTCTTCTGGGAATCCACAGTCATACCAACCGCGAGGTGATTGTCCAATTCTCGGAATATCTTCAAATGAAGGATTTTGTAAAATAATTGACTCTTGTCCGAAAGCCGTAAAAAATAAGAGTATGTTAATTAAAGAGAGTATTGTTTTTATCATGAATTTTGTTTTTTGAAATAATAAGATGGGCAAGATAGGGGAAACGGAAAGAATAATCATTAATTAAATCTAAAAAATAGGCAAAAAAAAAGGACACTTCTAAGAAGTGCCCTTGCGGTCTGGACGGGAATAATTTGATGTGGTGTAAGTTGTTTATTATCAATAGTTATAGGTTTTTTGGGCTAATGGGTTGGAATTGGATAGGAAAAAACAATGGTTTTTTGTGATTTTTTCATTTCAAGATTGATTGATATTTCAAAAATGGCTATTTTTACAGAAATAAATTAAATTAATTATGGGATTAGAATCAATCAAACAAGAAGTCAATAAACTAAGTCCACAGGATTTATTTTATCTGATGCGGCATATTCTGGATAGAGTGGAGGAGGTGAAGAATCCGATTTCTGAACCTTGGCAGGAAGAGATTGATAGAAGAGACGCAGCTTACAAAGCAGGAACTGAGAAATTGTATAGTTGGAAAGATGTCAAAAAACAACTCCTATCTGAATGAGCTATATTTTATATTTTCAAACCTCTGCTTATCACGATTTAAAAGATGCTTTTGACTATTTTGAAAGTCTTGAAACGGGACGAGGGGTGTTGTTTACAAATGCGGTAGATAAAGTTGTTGAAAGACTTGAGGATAATCCATTACTTTTTCAAAAAGTACATGGAGAAAAGAGACGGGCAATCATTCCCAAATATGACTATCACATAATTTACCAAGTAGAAGAAAGTCTGGTTCGAGTAATTGCAGTCATGCATGCAAGTCGAAATCCAAGAAGGTGGCAAAATCGAAAGTGATAATTTTTTCGGTACGAAAACTGGTATGAAAAGAAGGGCGTTCGAGTCCAGAATTGCTACCTGTGAAAATGACTGTTTTGGTAGGGAAAATCGTTGATTTTCAATCAATTATGGACTAAAATAAAAAAGGGCACTTCTTAAGAAGTGCCCTTGCGGTCTGGACGGGACTCGAACCCGCGACCCCCTGCGTGACAGGCAGGTATTCTAACCAGCTGAACTACCAGACCGGGTCGTTGTTTAATTCAAAAATCTAATATTTTACTACCTGATTCTCAAATTAATAGTACACTTTCTATAAGTCAAATCCTGTGCCAAAGTTTATCGTTTTAAACTTTAAAACAGTGCCTTTTTACAAGTGCGACGCAAAAGTATAACCCTTTTTTTATATGTGCAAGTTTTTCTTAAATTATTTAAAAAAAAATAATTTATCCCACGTTATTCTTAAATTTGCAGCCGATTTGAAATTAATGGTGTTTCATGTAATCATAGTATATGATTGAAAAACCAGAGAAACAAAGCATTTGCTTGACTTACTACTAAAAATATAGAAAGAAAATCACCTAATTTAAAAAACGATAACTATGGTCTTTTTGGAGTTCGAAAAACCGTTAGAAAACCTATTCGCACAATTAGAAAAAATTAAAGAAGTCGGCGAGCATGGCGATTTGGATGTGGGAGGTATGATAAAAGAATTGGAAGATAGAATTGATGCGAAGCGAAAGGAAATTTATGGTAACCTGACAGGGTGGCAAAAAGTACAACTCTCGCGCCATCCAGAGCGACCTTATACGTTGCACTACATTCGAGAGATGTGTGAAAATTTTGTGGAGCTACATGGTGACCGATACTTTAAAGATGATAAAGCAATTGTCGGCGGTATCGGAAGCATTGACGGCCAGACCGTCGTGATTTTGGGACAGCAAAAAGGAGTGAATACCAAGATGCGACAATATCGTAACTTTGGAATGGCGAACCCCGAGGGCTACCGAAAAGCATTGCGGTTGATGAAAATGGCAGAGCGATTTGGCTACCCAGTGGTGTGCTTGATAGATACTCCAGGTGCGTATCCGGGTATTGAAGCGGAGGAGCGCGGACAAGCCGAAGCGATTGCACGAAATTTATTAGAAATGGCGCAATTGCAAGTGCCAATCATCTGTACGGTGATTGGTGAAGGCGCGTCAGGGGGAGCAATTGGAATTGGCTTGGGCGATAAGGTTTATATGATGGAAAATACTTGGTATTCTGTAATTTCACCAGAGTCTTGTTCTTCAATCTTGTGGCGAAGTTGGGACTATAAAGAGCAAGCGGCAGAGGCGTTGAAGTTAACGGCTGATCATATGTTTGAGTTTGGATTAATCGATGGGATTATCAAAGAGCCTTTGGGTGGTGCACATTCAGAACCGATGGAAATGGCGAAAATTTTGAAAAAGCATATCAAAAAGTCTATCGCGGAATTGCAGCAGTTGACACCAGATGAATTGGTGCACAATCGCATCAACAAATACGCGGCGATGGGTGTTTATGACAGAAAAAAGGGGGCGAAAGTGAAAGCAAAAGCGGTTAAATAATTTCAATCCCGAAATCAATTTTTTTAAACTATGGGCTTTTTAACAAATACGCAAGCCAAGTTACATGGCTATTATTTAGAAAAAGAGTTGCAAAATCATAAAGTGACCCACTACTCAATGGATTTGGATTCGGCAAATTCAGTGGGATTATTGCTGGATGCAACTGATTTGGCGCAAAGAGAGGTTGTTTTGAAATTTTCAGAAAAATTGAAAAAAGAGGGGAAAGATGTCAAATTGTTGGCTTATTTTGGAGGCGATGCAAAAGTGGCAAATTTCGCTTTTCCGCATTTTACTAAAAAAGACCTTGATTTCGCTTTGCGACCGAAGACTGCCGACGTGAAAAAATTTATACAAAAACCGTTTGATATTTTAATTAATCTAACTCCTCATGGCTCTCTGCCATTGGAATACATAGCTGCTTTTTCTAAAGCAAAATTCCGCGTGGGACCATCTACCGATAAAACTTATTGCTACGAGTTGATGATTGATACGGCTGCCAAAAAAGACTTACCATCATTTATTCAACAAGTTACTTTTTTTATCAATAAAATGAATACTACGCATGAATCAACGACAACTTAGAGGAACAGGAGTGGCTTTGGTAACGCCTTTTGCCAATGGAAAAATTGATTTTCCTGCCTTAGGACGCATCATTGAACACAATATTGAAGGTGGCGTAGATTACTTGGTCTCGTTAGGAACGACAGGCGAATCAGTGACACTTTCAACGCAAGAATGTCGGGAAGTTGTTGATTTTACGTTAAAAACGGTTGCCGATAGAGTACCAATTGTCGTTGGTGTTTTTGGGGGAAATGATACACGCGTGATTGTAGAGCGTATTCAAAACTATAATTTCGATGGCATCTTTGCTATCATGTCAAGTAGTCCAAATTATACCAAACCCAGTCAAGAAGGTCTTTTTCAACACTATATGGCAATTGCCGAGGCTTCGCCGTTGCCCATTATTATTTATAATGTACCAGGGCGAACGGCTAGTAATATTGAACCGACAACACTGCTACGTATAGCGAAAGCGAGTGATAAATTTATTGCCGTCAAAGAAGCGTCCGGTGATATGTTGCAAGTGCAGCAAATTTTGAAGCATCGACCTGATCATTTTTTGGTCATTTCGGGTGATGACCCAACGGCTTTGGCGACGGTAGCGTGTGGTGGTGACGGCGTGATTTCGGTGATAGGAAATGCGTTTCCAAAGGAATGTTCAACTATGATTCGCAGCGCATTGACCGGCGATTATGCAACTGCTCAGCGATTGAATCTGGCATTGTTTGATATGCACGAATGGCTTTATTTTGAAAATAATCCAGGTGGTATTAAAGCAACTTTAGCCATGTTGGGTTTTTGTAAAAATGAACTACGGCTGCCCCTCGTCCCGATTTCACAGATGAATTTTGATAAATTGCAAAAGGAGGTTGAAAAAATTAGTCAGAAGCATACTTCAGCGCTGCCAATTTCTTAAAAAGTTATCTGAAATTCTCAATTTTTCCTCAAAAAGCCTTATCATTGTAAGAGATTAAGTAAATACTTTTCACTAACTTCTATTTTGAGAAAACTAAAAGGGACAAGTCAGCAAACAAAAAATCATCTGAAATCATCTGACTTTTGACAGCCAAGGCGGTCTTACCTCTGACTTCTCAAAGTGGGCTAAATAGACCATTTTCATGAGACAAGTTCAAATCATTTTAGTATTCCTACTATGCGCTAATTTTAGTTTTGCACAAAATTGCCCACCTTCTTCAGATGCCAGTGTGCATGTTGTCCAAAAAGGAGAAACGCTATATCGAATTGCGGTAAAATATGGCTTATCCGTATCTGATTTGACCGCGATGAATGGTTTGACCAATAAGAATGTTTTGAAAGTTTGTCAAACTTTAAAAATCAAGGAAACCAACCAACTACAATCAAGAGGTATCAACAGCAGTTATGTCGAAAATAACTACTCAAAAAGCTATAACCAATACGCCAAGCAACAAGGTCGTTATCACTATGTGCAGCCAGGTGAAACGTTGGCAAATATCGCTCGGCTGTATGGCTATACCACTGAGAAATTTAAGGAAATTAACAACCTTGCAGCGTACGAAACTGTTGGCGTTGGTTATGCCTTGATGAATACACACTGTATTTGTCCTGATGCGCCGCTACCTGCGGAAACGATTGCGAAAGGGGCAGAAACGCGAACGAATAATCCAAATTCTAAGACTACTACGAATATAGAAAATACCAATTCAGGTAGTCCATCAACGACCAATACTTCTAATTCGAACACATCAACCACCAGCACTTCAACTGTTAGCGGTTCTTTAAAATTAGACCCTGCAAAATATCCATTTATGCAAAGTGAGGAATTGCAAATGTTGGAAGAAATCAATCTGATTCGCTCAAACCCTAAAGGATATATTCCAATGATTCAACAATATATTAAAGATGTCAAATCAGGGAAAAGTTTCGGTTTCGGTGATCCGGTAGCCGTCTCTTATGAGTTGATTGACCAATTGGAAAATACGCCACCGTTGTCGATTTTAGAGCCCTCAGAATGTGTGTATCGTGCGGCAAAGATTCACGGCGAAGACCGTAAGCGAGCGGGAAGCAACGACCATGTCGGCACGGACGGTTCGTGGCCGTGGGATAGAATTTTGAAGGAATGTGATTACTTGAAAGATGGCAATGAAAACCTTGTTGGTGGTCCTTCGAGTATTCGAAAAGCAGTAATTTTATTGTTGGTCGATGATGGTATTCCAAATCGCGGACATCGAAGCACGCTTTTGAATCCAAAGTGGAAATATGCGGCTTGTTATAAAATTGGAACAGTGGGTAATATGCCGAATAGCTGGGTACAGAATTTTGCGTATTAACTAAATTTATATGAGATTTGTTACACTGTAAAGTAAGTCTCTTTATATTTTGAGAAGCGAGAAAATCGTAAGATTTTCGAGCTTCAAAAAAATAACTCCCCCGCGCCGCAGGCGCGGGGCGGTGGGGTGTTAAGGGAGCAAAACGGTTTGCAAAAACCGTTTTGCTCCCTTAAAATCTTTTTGTGAAAACGCTTTTTATCCCTCAAGAACCCTACACGCTTTGTCGCAGATAATGCGCACTATTTTTTATTGGAGGGAGAAAATTGCAAATTTTCTCCCTCCTTAAATTTTAACCCATGGGATTTGTCAAAGAACCATTTTTTTATTAATAAAATGTTAGGTAAAAGTAGAGAAAACAACTTTCGCACGATACTTGCGTTACAATTTCTTTGTAATTTAGTGTTTTGATTTAAAAACCAAGCATTTAAGCAACCAGAAAAGAGGAGTCGAGAATTGGTTGCCCATCATAATTTTTACAACAATGCGAGTATCAATAACCATTTTCACATTCTTTTTCGTCGCTTTTTTTACGACTTTGCAAGCACAGCCGTCCAAGTTGGCGCAGCAATATTTCAAAGACGGAGAGTACGAAAAAGCGGCAAGTTTGTACGAAAAACTATACAAGCAGCACAACGGGAATGATTTCTACTTTGACCGATACGTGGAGTGCATGCTGGGTTTGGAAGAATTTACAGCATTAGAAAATTTGTTGAAACAGCAAATAAAAGCAGACCCTAAAAATGTGAAGTTATACGTTACTTATGGTAACTTGTACGAGCGTCAATTCAAGGAAGAAGACGCCAAAGCAATGTATGATAAAGCAATTGAAAAACTACCCGCCGACCGATTTGCGATTACGAAACTGGCAAGTGCATTTACGACTTTAACGAAATATGAGCAAGCAATTAAAGCCTATGAAAAAGGTGGCGAAATGTTGAAAGACGAGCAAATGTTTGCTTATAATTTGGCGGAATTGTACCGCCGAAAAAGCGATACGCCGAAGATGATTGAAAACTATTTAATTAGTTTACAAGAAAATCCAGGACGCCTAAATTCATTAAAATCCTTGTTTCAACGCTATTTGAATGCGGATGATTTTGTGGAATTACAGACGCAATTATATGAACGAATTCAGGAAGACCGTGATGCTATTCATTATCCAGAATTATTGACCTGGGTATTTATTCAAAGTAAAGATTACAAAAATGCGTTTCGGCAAGTCAAAGCATTAGACCGTCGATTGAGTGAAAACGGCGGACGGATTTACCGCTTGGCAACCATCGCTTTTAATGATAAAGATTACGATGCGGCAATTGACTCTTACAACTATATCGTAGAGGAAAAAGGTATATCTTCAACCTATTATATTGATGCTAAACGAGGCGCGTTGCGGGCAAGTCGCAACAAACTGGTAGAAGGATTTGAATATACACCTGAAGATTTGACCAATTTAAAGCAGCGATACGAATCGTTTTTAGATGAATTTGGTCGCAATAAAAGTACTGCCTCTATTTCGGTAGAATTGGCTGATTTGGAAGCATTTTACTTGAAAAATTCTCCACGAGCAATCGAAATTTTAAAAGAAATAATCGACTATCCAGGCATTGATGCGAAAGTACAAGCACAGGCAAAATTGAGTCTTGGTGATTTCTATTTGATGGATGATGAACGGTGGGAGGCGACCTTACTTTACTCTCAGGTTGATAAGGCATTTAAGGATGATTTGATTGGGCACGAGGCACGTTGGAAGAATGCAAAATTGGCATATTATTTCAAAGATTTTCAATGGGCACAAGCACAGTTTGATGTGTTAAAAGCCTCGACTTCTAAGTTAATTGCGAATGATGCGCTGGATTTGTCCGTATTTATCATGGACAATCTGGGCTTGGATACGACTGATGTGTCCATTGGATTGTATGCCGATGCTGATTTATTGATTTTTCAAAATCGCTTCGATGCGGCGTTTGAAAAACTGGATTCCTTGGTAGCTCAATTTCCAGAACATACCCTGAAAGATGATGTTTATTATTCTAAAGCACGCATTTATACCAAACAGCGCGAGTACCAAAAAGCGGTGGAAATGTATGAAAAAATAATCACCGAACATGCTGAAGAAATTCGCGCAGACAATGCGCTTTTTGGTTTGGCGGAGTTGTATGAATATCATTTGAATGATTTAGAAAAGGCAAAAGAGTTATACGAAAAAATATATTTAGACCATTCGGGAAGTACGTTTGCAGTGCTAGCGAGAAAGAAATATCGAGAGCTGCGGGGAGATGTTTTGAAATGATTTTCGTTTTTATCCACGAATAAATATGTCCGAGTACTTACGTATTCCTTATTTGCAAACAAGTCTAACTAAATACCTTTATAAAATTGCCTCACAGTGCTGAACTGTGAGGCAATTTTTTTTAATTCAAAAAAACTTCGTAGAATAGAGCATGCCTATTTTGGATTTGTATCAAATTGAATGTTTAACTTTAGTGCAACTGTCAACAAAATTACTAAAATTCCCCTCACATTTTCCTCTTCATAAAGAATAAAAATATACCTTTCGTTTTCAAAATAAAACCACTTTGTATGAAAGGAATTTTATGTCTAATCTTGCTCTGTTTTTACACTTCAAATAGCTTCTCTCAAATCGAAATTACTGGAAAAATAGTTGATGTTGATACCAACGAAGCCATCATCGGCGCAAGTATTTCTGAAAAAGGAAAAAATAATGGAACTGTCTCGGACGTAGATGGAAATTATCGACTGACTGTTGCAAAAGATGCTATTTTGGATATTCGTTATTTGGGTTATTTATCTCAGCTAATTGATGTCGAAAATCGGACAATTATCGACATCAATTTAAACGAGGATGTGCAACAATTGGAGGGTGTGGTCGTCACTGCTTTTGGTATCGAAAAAGAGAAAAAAGCGGCGGGTTTTTCTTATGCAGAAGTTGGTGGAGATGATTTGACGGAAGCACGAGACGTTAGCGTTATTAATCAATTGGCGGGAAAAGTCGCGGGATTGGACATTACCAAACCGTCTAATGGGCCTGCAGGATCTACTAAAATTACCATTCGTGGACTATCTCAGTTTCAAGGTGAAAATCGGCCACTTTTGGTCATCGACGGCATTCCTGCGGACAACTCAAATGTGAATTCTGCCGGACTGTTTGGTGGGCGCGATTCAGGCGATGGGTTTTCAAGTTTGAATCCCGATGATATTGAAACGATTACGGTTTTGAAAGGACCATCGGCGGCAGCTTTATACGGTTCAAGGGCAGGGAACGGCGTTATTTTAGTGACGACTAAAAAAGGTAAGAAACGTAAAGGAATTGGCGTAGAGTATAACCTGAATTTTACGACAGAAGAGGTTACTGTTTTGCCGAATTATCAAGAAGAATACGGACAAGGTGCAAATGGTGAAAAACCAACTTCGCAACAAGAAGCATTTGACAATTGGCGGTCTTGGGGCGCACGTTTGGATGGTAGTCCGACGCCAATTTTTAATGGGGAAGAATTACCGTATTCCGCTGTTGGACAAGATGATATTCGAGATTATTATCAAAATGGAACGACATGGAATAATACCATAGCCTTGACTGGCGGAAGCGAAAAAGCAAATGCTAGATTGTCGTTGTCAAAGTTATCGAATGAAAGCATCGTGCCTAATTCTTTCTATGACCGCTACACCGTGAATTTTTCGGGTAGAGCCCAATTGAATAATAAAATTAGCATTGAAGGTAAAGTAAACTACATCACCGAACAGGCAGAAAATCGGGTTAATTTAACCGATAATCCAAGTAATCCTGCTAAATATTTTACTATCGGGCCAGCAAATTTACCGCATGAAGTCTTCCGTCAAACGCGCGATGAATTAAGGAACCCGATTTATTGGTCAAATAATCCATTTACTTTGAGTCCATATTGGGGCCCGCTGGAAAATTATAATGAAGATGAAAAGCGGCGGATTTTAGGTTATGTCAGTGCTCGTTGGCAATTATTTAAAGGTGTTTCGATTCAGGGAAGAGTCGCAACTGACGAGATAGACCATGAGTTTTTTAGTGTAGAAATTGATGGGACACAATACCTCACGCCAGGAGCGATTTTCATAGATGATATCGAAACGACGGAACGAAATTATGACGTACTTATTAATGCCAACCATGTTTTTTCTGAGAAAATATCAGTTGATCTAAATGCGGGGGCAGTGCGTACTGACCAGTTTTATCGACAAATGAGTACACAAGGTTCGGACTTTATCAATCCGGGTTTTATGTCGTTAGATAATATGGCAGTACGCCGACCTGGAACATTGACGACTAATCAACAGCGCATCAATGCTTTGTTTGCAACCACGACGATTTCACTCAACAACAATTTGTATTTGGAAGGGTCAATTCGGAATGATTTCTTTTCTGTTTTGACCAACCCTGCGGATATTGAAAATTCGGATAACTCTATATTATACGGGTCAGGTTCGGTAAGTTTTGTATTGTCAGATGCGGTGAGTTTGCCGCGTTGGATGAGCTTTACTAAGCTGCGGGCGGGTTATGGAAGTTCTGGTTTTGGACAGATTGCGCCCTATTCGCAAGTACCTGTTTTCTTTGTGTCTCCCGAGCCAAAAGAAACGCCGAATGGAGTAGTGACGTTAGGAAATATTCAGGGCGACTCGTTTAATAATCCTTTGTTGAAACCTTCGAGAACGCTGTCGTTTGAAGTGGGGACGGATATGATTTTTTTTAATAATCGGTTTGGTGTAGAGTTTACTTATTATAATCAAAAAACGGACAAGCATATTTTCCCAAGTCCGTTGCCGTCTTCGAGTGGTTACAACAATATCTTAATTAATGCAGGGGAAGTTCAAAATAGCGGAATCGAATTATTGACAAGAGCGAGCATTGTTAAAACCAAGGATTTTAATATAGACTTGACGTTTAATTTTTCTAAAAATAAAAATGAAGTCATTAGCTTAAATGAAGGTGTTGACCAATTGAATCTCGGCGTTGACCGCACGTTTTCTGCCAATATCATTGCACAGGAAGGTGGACAAATTGGTGATATTTGGGGCAATGTTTATGATCGAAATGAGGCAGGACAAATCATTCACGGTGACGATGGAATACCAGTCATTGCGGAAGAGCGACAGATTTTGGGTAATTTTAATCCAGATTGGTACGGCGGTTTGACGGCTTCTTTTTCTTATAAAAATTTCAATTTATCTTTTCTGATTGATACCAAGCAAGGCGGCGAAATTCTTTCAACTACGAGTAGTTTTGGTTATTTGTTTGGTCGCCATATCAATTCATTGGAAGGACGGGATAGCCCAGATTTTACCATTATTGGCGAAGGCGTTGGCGTGGACGGTGTTTCACCAAATACAACGCCCGCACGGATTGACGATTATTATACCCGTATTTCTTCTATTTCAGAAGAGAACGTTTTTGATGCTTCGTATATCAAATTTCGACAGTTGATTTTCTCTTATTCTTTAGATAAAAATTTAGTGGATAAAATTGGTTTTATTGATGGTCTAACACTTTCTTTAGTTGGACGAAATCTATTTTTCTTTTCCAATGGATTGGATGAAATTGGCTTAGACCCCGAAGCGATTTATACCGCTACAAATAGCGACGTTGGAATTGAATATGCTGCATTGCCTAGTACGCGAACGCTTGGGTTTAATTTGAAATTACAGTTTTAATTTCCTTTGGCTTCCTCGGAATGACAAAGAAATATCGGAATGATAAACAAAAAAATAGTAAAGTGAACTTAAAATATGCCTTTTTCTTCCTCTTGACCGTTGTTTTGTTCTCCTGCACAAAGGACTTCGAGGAAATCAATACCAATCCCAATCAACCCGACAATATCGACCCGAAATTACAGTTTTCCAATGTCGTCAATCGGGCGGCAAGCGAACGATTTGACCAATGGCGAGGCAATCTAATTTATTGTTCTGTTTGGTCTCAGCAGTTATCTGGTTCATGGGAAACCGACCGCTACATTACCGCCAATGAAGATTGGTTAAGTGCCTGGTGGGGCAATTCTTACCAACGAGTTGGACGAGATTTATATGACTTGATTAGCAAAACGGAGGAAGGCTCGAATTTGCGAAGCATGGCAACTATTTTTAAAGTGTTTTTCTTTCAGCGATTGACGGATATGTACGGGGATATTCCTTATTCTGAAGCGAATCAAGGAGCAGCATTTCCAAGACCCAAATTTGACCGACAAGCAGATATTTACAGCTCTTTTGTAGTAGAACTGCAAAAAGCAGTCGCTGATTTGGATGAATCCAAAGACGCAGTTGGTAGTGCAGATATTATTTTCAATGGAGATATTGCTAAATGGCGAAAATTTGGTAATTCCATACTGTTACGTGTAGCAATGCGGATGACGAAAGTTGCACCTGAAGCAGCTGAAGCAGCAGGTGTTATAGCACTTGAAAATGGCGTGATGACCAGTAATAATGATATTGCCTATATTGCTTTTTCGGGCAGCGATACCGATGGGGTAAATGCCAATGGCATCGGTGAGGTATTTCAGGATTTTGGGGTGACAGGACATCTATTTCGATACAGTGATGAGTTTGTTAATTTGATTTTAAATAATGACGACCCCCGAGAAGATATTTTGATGGATACCTATAAAAATGATGGAACAATTGATAACAATGTCGGTTCAGGCAATCATTTGGGGCGACCCAACGGGATTAATCCAGGTAACGATGATTTTGTTTTTGCACAACCTCGTCGCGATGTCATGGTGACTTACGATGCGCCCGCGATTTACATGAGTTTTGCAGAAGTGGAATTTTTACGAGCCGAAGCTATCGTTCGTGGCTGGGTAACTGGAGATGCGCAACAGGCGTATGAAAGTGGTGTTTTTGCAGCGTGTAAACATTTGGAATTGTACCCTAATACCGAGCCAATTGATGATGATGACATCGAAGATTATTTGGAAGAAAACGGGGTAGAATACGACGAAGATGATGCTATTGAATTAATCAATACACAAAAGTGGATTGCGTTGATTTTTGATGGTTTTGAAGCGTATGCGAATCTGCGTCGGTCGGGTTATCCTGATGTAACGCCAGGCTTGGCAGATGGCGAATCAGGCGGTGAAATTCCGCGTCGATTGCGTTATCCACTTGATGAAAAAGTGAATAACACTATTAATTATGAAGAAGCGGTTGCGCGGTTGCCGGAAGGAGATGTGTTGACTTCGCGGATGTGGTGGGATGTAGAGTAATTAAGATATTAGTAGTGTAAAAAGCCATTTTTCGAAAATACAAAATGACTTTTTACACAGTGTATTTAATTACGGTATGCATACATCTCGACTTGGTCATTAATTTTATAATTTTTCAAATACAATCCAGTTCTTTAACCTTTTTCTATCCGCCCGCACCACGATTTTCTTTTTTCAGACGGAGCAAAAGCTGGATTTTTCATAAAAATTCAGCTTTTGCTCCGTCTATAAAAAATAATCGTGGTGGTGCGGACGAACAAAAGATAGAAAATGTACAAAATTCTATCTGATTTTTAATCAAGGCAATTTGTGTGCATACCGTAGGTGTTTAATACATTGTAAAATAAGTTTATTGATACTTCACGGGATTTGTCAAAGAGCCTGAAAAATTTGTATTACTACGAGGCACTTAAGAGCATGTATATTTTTCCTATTTCCTAAATCTTTGATTTTCAGTTCATGTGAAAACTAGACACACTCTAATTCGGGGCAGCCACCAATCAACCTAACTTTTAAGAATTTGGTGCAAATACACCAAATATCTTCAACAATAATATTTTATCAACAGGCACTTATTATAAAAATGTCTAATTCAATAATTCAATAATTCAATTATGAAAACAGTTATACAAACTTTATTTCTAATGTGCTTTGCCGTCAGTGGTTTTGCACAAAATTTCGGCGTCGAATTCGATGGCGTTTCCAATGGGCATATCTTGTTGTGTGGCAGTGAAGATTTCGATATTGGCAATGAATTTACGGTAGAAGCATGGATTTTTGCGTCCTCTTGGAAAGCAGAGGCATGGCAAGGTTCGATCATTACCAAAGACAATCACCCCGCAGGTCAAACTCCAGCAGGCTTTGCTTTTCGGGCAGGTAAAAACGGAACATTGAGTATGGTAATGTCTACAGATGGCGATTGGTTTGAAATACAAACTGACCCAATCATGAATACCAATCAATGGTATCACGTCGCTACGGTAGTTGATAACGGTACGCTTAGTCTCTATGTCAATGGCGTATTGATGAATTCGGTAGCTTATCCTGGTAGTCCAGTTAACAATGGAGAAATGGTGAAAATCGGGGATTCCGTGGGCTGGCCAGGTCGAAACTGGGATGGTATTTTAGACGAAATCCGAATTTGGAATGTGGCTCGAACTGCAACCGAATTGGCAGACAATCAATTGACGGATTTCACAGGCAACGAACCTGGCTTAGTAGCCTATTTGCCGATGAATGAAGGAAGTTCTGATTTTACGGAGAACTTAGCCGACCCAAATTGTGATGGTAATTTTGTTGATTTGGCGAGCAATCCGTGGCAGGATGGTTATTCTATTCCAGCAATTGACGCAGGAGTCGTGAGCATTGATGCGCCGGATGTTTTGAGTATTTATAACCGGCCCGTTCAGGTGCGGGTAACGTTACAAAATTATGGAACAGACCCAATTTCTAATATCCCTGTAGAGCTTGATATCAACGGTTTGCCAACATTGAGCGATACTTACAATGGAACGATTCAACCGGGAGGAACGGCAAGTTTTACGTTTAGTACGCCAGTCAACTTGAAAGGAAATAATACTAATTTATTGAATGCCAAAACCGCTATTGCTGACGATGGAAATGACATCAATAATGCAACGGCTTATCGCTACCGCAAGCCTGATTTGGATGGCAATTCTCAAACGGTACGTCTATTGAATGAAGAACAACACAATTTTGGAGGCTTCGGTCAAAGCCGATTTACGTTAATTAATATGCCGTTGCATATGGAAGATTTTGACCAACTGTTGCTACATTTTGACTTAGAATGTCCAGATACAGGCTGCGACCCATGGGATCAAGCTGGTGGTTTTTATATCATTCAGAATGGGGTAGAACATGAGATAGCGCGCTTTGTTACACCTTACGGAATTGAGTGTGGCGATTGGACGGTTGATGTGACGGATTTTAAGACAAAATTGGCGGGGAATATTACACTGCGTTCTTTTATCCAAGTCTTTGGACCTTCTGGCTGGTTGTTGAATGCGGATTTGGAATTTATTAAAAACAGTACGCCGACTTACCAGCAAGTTACGCCGCTTTGGGAAACTTCCTATTGGGTTTATGGCGAGCCAACGGTAAGCCATGATTTAGAAGCACAAACCAATACCATCGCTAGTAATACGCAGAACACCTACATGCGTATGACCATCACCGGACACGGGCAAGGCAATACGAACAATGCAGCAGAATTTTCTAATCAAACACATACTATTATGGTCAATAATGAATTGGCAGGAACGCACAATTTGTGGAAAGCCGATTGTGGTCAAAATAGTTGTGCTAATCAAGGTGGTAACTGGACGCCAAGTAGAGCAGGATGGTGTCCTGGGCAAGAAGTGACGCCATTAGTTTTTGATTTAAATGGAGAAGCAACACCAGGCGCAGATTTGACCCTGGATTATGAGTTGGAAGACTATGTAAACCTTTTAAATACAGGTTATAATGGCGGTAGTCATACAGAACCATTTTATCGAATTTTTGGCTATTTGGTAGAGCAGAGTGATAGTCATTTTGATGATTTGAGCAATTTGAGAGCAGAAAATATTATGGTAGAAACCAATGGCGATGTTGCCAATCCAGTATTTGAAGCTGTTTCTTTTGAAATTAAAAATACGGGAACAACAGACTTTTCTGGCGCAACGGTTTCTTATTATGTCAATGACGTTTTTGTTGTGACAGAAAATGTTAATGAAACGATTGCTGCGGGTGGAACTTACGTCCATGAATTTGCAGAAGTGAGTGGTTTTGAAGCAGGTGAAGACAACGATGTTCTTGCTATCATAACCGCTGCAGGAGATGAAAATATCAACGATGACGGGACTGACTTTACCATCAATGATGACTTGACGGATGTGGAAGAAATTAATCCAACGACGATTAATATCTTCCCGAATCCATCTGACCGTTGGTTCAATTTGGAGTTGAGTGATAATTTGTTAAATGGAAAAATTGATGTGATTGATGTGACGGGTCGCGTTATTAATCAATTAACAATCAATAACTTAACAATGAAAGTTGAAATTGAGGAAAATGGTTTGTACTTATTGCGCTTGACGACACAAGAAGGGCAGATGTTTTTTGAGAAGGTGATTGTGGAATGATTCTTTTAAAAAAATTACCGAATTAATCACTACGAGGCACTTAAATAGAGTCGAGTACTTACAAACAGGAGTCATCCCGAATTTTTAATTCAATGAAATGCCGGTGCGAAATCACCCCATTTTAATCTGTTTTTTTCCTTTGAAAACCCTTGAGCCACGCGTAATTTATTTTCTTCCAGGAATATTTTCGGCTCAAAATACTCAACGAACAGATTAGACTAAAAATTCGGGATGACTCCTGTTTTATTTTAAAGCACTCATTTCCAAAACAAAAATCCTTTTCATTCCTTATTAAAGTGCTTAAAGTTGTCTTATTTCAGTTTTTTAAAGTACTAAAATAAAAAAGTGCCAATAATTCCTAGTCAATTTGAACCGAAAAATCGACTTTTTCGGAACACACACGCCAGCACGATTCACGCATCCTTGCTGCGACAGATGCCTCGTGTGAAATTTGTTCGGGAGCGAATAGATACGCCCGATGGTGATTTTTTGGACTTGGATTGGTCAAAAAAAGGTAGTAAAAAGCTCATTCTTATTCTTGCAGGGTTGGAAGGAAAATCTCGTTCACTATACGCTCGCGCTGCGATTCACTATTTTAACAAACGAGGTTGGGACGCCTTGGGTATGAATTATCGAGGCTGTAGCGGCGAGCCGAATCGACTATTGCGTGGCTATCATATGGGTGCGAGTGATGATGTAAAATTAACGGTTGATCACGCTATAGAAAAACATGATTATAAAGAAATCGTGATTATAGGCTACAGCTTGGGCGGAAATCTGGCATTGAAATATGCCGGGGAAGCAGGCAAGAATATCCCAAAACAAGTTAAAGCGACGGTTTCGTTTTCAGTGCCAATGGACATTCAAAAAAGTGATGAACGACTAAATAAGTGGTACAATTGGCATTATTTAAAATGGTTTATGTTACCGCTAAATTGGAAAGCCAATCGTAAAAAACGACAATATCCTGAAGCATTGAAAAACTATCGCGGCTTTTTTATGTCGGGCAATTTTGTGTATTTTGATACTAATTTTACGGCACCTGCGAATGGTTTTCCAAATGTTGAAACGTATTGGGAAGCGAGTAGTTGTCGTCCCGTTTTAAAAGATATTCAAGTGCCTTCTCTGGTCGTTTCTGCGTTGAATGATACCTTTATTTCAGAAAATTGTTACCCGATTGCGGAAGCAAAAACAAACCCTCATTTGTATTTAGAAATGCCAGATTATGGTGGGCATTGTGGTTTTATCCGTGAGTTTTTTGAAACGGAATGGTGGATGGAAGAGCGAGCGTTTGCGTTTGTAGAGGAAGTGATTTTTAGAAATAAGGCATCTGTTAAGTCACCAACTTTCGTTGATAATTGAAGAATTTGTAAATAAATTGTCTCCTTCCTTGAACAAAAATCTATTTTCAACCCTTTACATTTGACGATAAGGTTTTTTTCCTCATCACATATCTTTTTTTAATCATAAAATTGTAGCTGAAATATAAAGTATAAATCATTCTTAGCTACAACATCAATTCAAAAAATAACCATGAAAAAGTTAGTTCAATTTTCCATGTTAGCATTTATTTTCTCTTTTGCCATTGCATGTTCGAATGCTCCAGAAGGCGAGAAAGTAGCAGCAAAAGAAGCAAAAGAAGCACCAGCAGCCCCAGCGTCTGCACAAATGTATCAAGTCGATACGGACAAGAGTGTGGTCAAATGGGTGGGCTCAAAACCAACGGGTACACATGAAGGTACATTGAAATTAAGCAAGGGTGTCATTAATGTAGAAGGTGAAAACGTCATTGGTGGCGACTTCGCATTTGACATGACTTCTATTAAAAATACAGATTTGCCAGCGGAAAAGCAAGGTGATTTAGAAGGTCACTTGATGGCAGGTGATTTCTTTGAAGTAGAAAAATTTCCAGGAGGTAATTTTAAAATTACTGACGTAAAAGCAGGTTCGGATATTGAAGGCGCAACGCACAGCATCACGGGTAATTTGAAATTGAAAGGCATTACCAAAAGCGTGACTTTGCCCGCAACCGTAAAAATGAGTGGTAATGAACTTAAAGCAGTTACACCGCCCTTTACGATTGACCGAACAGAATGGGATATTGTCTATGCTTCGGCGGGTATCGGTACGATTAAAGACAAAATCATCAACGATGAAATTGGCTTGACTTTAGAAATTGTTGCATCAACTAAGCCTGTGCAATAATCTATAGCAGTGTAAAAAAAATTGGGGAAGAAATGACGTTCATTTCTTCCCCAATTTTTATTTTCGCCCCATGTCAAAACTGTTTCTTGCCATTTATTCCTATTTTGAAAATCGACGCGTGGCGTTTTGGTCGTTGTTATTGGGGTATTTAGTGGCGGCTATTTTAGTGACTTTTCAGTTGAAATTAGAGGAAGACATCACTAAAATAATGCCCATCGAAGGTGACTTCAAACAGTATAATGATTTACTCCAAAAATCTGAATTTGCCAATAGAATTGTTATTCAACTTACTACAAATGACACCTTAGGCAATGTCCAATCGGTAGAAAAACTCACCAATTTTAGCGACAGTCTCGTTGCGCAATTATCAGATAATCTTGACTCCACTTTAGTTAAAAGTATTACCCATAAAATTGACCAATCGCAGTTTATAAAACTGTACGATGTGATTTTAGATAATTTGCCTTTGTTTTTGCAAAAAGGTGATTATCAAAATATTGCCGAGCAAATTGATTCGGTTGAGATTGAAAGTCGTATCAAGGGGTCGTATAAAGCATTGATTTCGCCTGCGGGTTTTGCGATGAAAAAACCGATTTTACGCGACCCTTTAGGCTTAGCGCAAAACGTGTTATTACACTTACAGGATTTTCAAATTGATGATAATTTTGATTTACAAAATGGCTATATTTTAACGAAAGATAAACGGCATCAAATTTTATTTCTCAGTTCCGCCAATTCTGGACGCGAAACGAAAAAAAACGGGGAACTCCTCCACATTTTAGAAGAAACAATTCAAGCGACAACAGCGCAACTAAATAGCGATATTCAAATTGGATTTTTTGGTGCGCCTGCCGTGGCGGTCGGTAATGCCCAACAAGTTCGGAAGGATGTGGCGATGACAGTTGGTGTGGCATTATTGGTGCTGTTTGGGCTGATTACTTTTTTTTATAGGCGCAAACGAGCATTTTTTTTGATACTAATTCCAACGCTTTTTGGTGGTATTACAGCGTTAGCGGCGTTGGTGATTTTGAAGGGAACAGTATCGTTGATTGCAGTCGGAATTGGAGCAATTCTCTTGGGGATTACGATTGATTATTCGTTACATATTTTTACGCATTATCGGGGAATAGGAACCGTTCGACAAGTGATTGAAGACATAGCTACTCCCATATTAATGAGTAGTTTGACGACGGCAGGAGCATTTTTATGTCTGTTGTTTGTGCGGTCGGAAGCATTGCATGATTTGGGCGTTTTTGCGGCAATTAGTATTTTGGGTTCGGCAGTTTTTGCCTTAATTATTTTACCTCCAATATTAAAAATCGCAGTCAGAACGGAGACCGAAATTCGGCATAAAAAAATAACCTTTTTTGACCGTTTTGGTCGTTTTGAATTAGAAAGAATTAAGTGGGCCTTTCCAATCATTTTAGGGCTTTCAGGCGTGTTTTTTTTGATGGGACATAAAGCTAATTTCGAAACCGACCTCAACGCCTTAAATTACATGTCGGAGGAATTGAAAGCAAGTGAAATGAACTTGGAGACTATCAGTTCTGCGTCGATGCGGAGTATGTATTTGATGGCACAAGGGCAGTCATTGGCGGAAGCTGTGAAAAAATCAGAATCGACTAACGCTTTAGTCGATTTCTTAAAAAAAGAGGGCTTGGTGCGTGCCGCTACGCCAGTAAGTAATGTACTGATTTCTAAAGAGTTACAGGAAGAAAGAATTGCCGACTGGAATAAGTTTTGGACAGCGAAAAAAAAGCTTTTGGTTAAAAATGAAATTACTGAAACTGCTCAGAAATTAAAATTTAAACCCTCCGCGTTCAACGACTTTTTTAAAATCATTGATAAACAATATCAACCTGTTGAGCTTGCTGTTTTTGACCCATTAAAAGACTTGTTTTTAAAAGAAAATATTTCTAAAAAGGGGAATGAAACATCATTGTTAACGATGCTTCGCGTTGATTTGGAAGATAAAAAAACGGTTTATCAGCGTTTCCAAAATAACAGGCAAGTAACTGTCTTGGATAAGGAATTGATGACGACTCGTTTTATCGAAATTTTAAAAGCAGATTTTGATAAGTTTGTCATAATTTCGATGGTATTTGTCTTTCTCATTTTGCTCATTTCTTACGGTCGAATCGAGTTGGCAATTATCACTTTTCTGCCGCTATTGTTAAGTTGGATTTGGACATTGGGACTGATGAATTTATTCGATATTCAATTTAATATTGTCAATATCATTATCGCTACTTTCATTTTTGGTATTGGTATTGATTTTTCGATTTTCATCATGCGCGGATTGTTGCAAGAGTGGCAATATGGCGAGCATAATTTACCATCGTACAAAATCAGTATTCTGCTTTCTGTCATTACAACTTTGACTGGAATTGGTGTGATGATTTTTGCGCAACATCCAGCGTTGAAATCTATTGCTGCGTTGTCGATTATTGGCATTTTATCGGTTTTATTGATAGCGTTAGTTGTGGAAGTGGTGGCGTTTCGGTGGTTGGTGTATCGGGGAGTATCGGCTACCTGTGAGGATTGGCAGCCTCGTGAATATCCAATTACCTTCCTTGTCATCCTTCAAACCTTAGCCAATTTCCTTCAATTATTTCTTGGCTGTATCGTGATGACTATTGTTTCGTTCATTCTTTTGCTTTGCTTTTTTATTCCGATAAAAACGCGGAAGCGATGGGTGAATTACGGTATTCATTTATTCGGTAGAGGGTACATTTTCGCCAATTTCCCATTTAATGAAACCTACTTAAATCCACATAAAGAAGATTTTTCAAAGCCAGGTATTGCGATAGCCAACCATCAAAGTCTGATAGATACGCCGATAATGTTTCGGTTGAGTCGGCGGTCGATGATTTTGACAAAAGATTGGGTGCGGCGGTTTCCGTTATTCAGTGTGGTAACGCGGATGGCAGATTTTTATTCAGTCTCAGATGGGACGGAGGTATTGTTACCAAAATTGCAGCAAAAACTGGAAGAGAACTATACGATTGCTGTTTTTCCTGAAGGTTCGAGGTCGCCTAACGATACGATAAAACGGTTTCATAAAGGCTCGTTTTATTTGGCAGAAAAATTAGCGGCGGATATTGTACCTATTTACATTCATGGCACAGGGCGTTTTTTACGAAAGGGAAGTGCCTGGGGCAAATGGAATCCGTTGACGATAAAAATTGGAGAACGAATTTCACCCGATGACCCGCGTTTTTCAATGGCTTATTCAGCGAGAACAAAGGCAATTTCTAAGCATTTTAAAGAAAATTTTGCAGCTTTGCAGAAGGAATGTGAGACGGTGCATTATTGGCGGGAGAAGTTATTGGAAAATTATTTATACAAAGGGCCCGTTTTGGAATGGTACTTAAAAATCAAATCTAAAATGGAGCATAATTACGAATTTTTTGATAAAATAATTCCTGAAAAAGGTGTAATAACGAATCTTGGTTGCGGCTACGGTTTTTTAGATTATATGTTATCTTTTCGTTCCAAAGAGCGCGATATTTTGGGCATTGATTATGATGAGAAAAAAGTGAAAACGGCGCAAAATTGTCATCATAAAACGGCACAAATTAATTTTCAAATGGGTGATATTGCCAATTTAACATTTAGAAAAAGCGACGTTTTTATCTTAGCAGATGTTTTGCATTATTTGCCAAAAGAAAGTCAATATCAGGTTTTGAATAATTGCGCCAAGCAACTCAACAGTGGTGGGATATTGCTGATTCGGGATGGCGATGCAGATTTAAAAACTCGACATAAAGGGACAAAGTGGACGGAAATTTTTTCTACGAAAATCTTTAATTTTAATAAAGCGAAGCATAAATTATCCTTTCTATCGGGAACAGAATTGCGGAAATGGGCGGCGGATAATGATTTTGAAATAGAAGTAATTGATGAGACGGAGAAAACGTCAAATGTTGTTTTTGTAATGAGAAAATAATTAGTGATGGTCAGATAAACGAATCAACGAATATGCAATACGATTATGTCATTATAGGAAGTGGATTGGGAGGACTGGAATGTGCGTACATTCTGGCGAAAGAGGGCAGTAGGGTTTGTGTATTAGAAAAGAATCGGCAGTTTGGCGGCAATTTGCAGATATTTTCACGGGAGAAAGCGATTTTTGATACAGGCGTTCACTATATCGGAGGGTTAGATGAAGGACAAAATTTGCATCAATATTTTAAGTATTTTGATATTTTAAATAAGCTGAAGTTGCGGCGAATGGATGCAGATGGTTTTGACAAAGTAACATTTAAAAATGACGCGGAGGAATATCCACATGCGATGGGACTGGATAATTTTGTGGAGCAATTACTGCCTTATTTTCCAAAAGAGAAAGAAGGATTACGGAAATATGTCGATAAATTGGATGAAATTCGACTCGCCTATCCGCTATACAATGTGGAATACCAGCAAAAAGAAAAGTTAGATTTACCGTTTTTGAATGCGAATGCGCGGGATTTTATTAATAGCTGTACGCCCAATCAAAAGTTGCAAAATGTGCTAGCGGGTACGAATTCATTGTATGCAGGTCATGGAGAAAGTACGCCGCTATATGTCCACGCGTTAGTCTGCAATTCTTATATTGATAGTGCCTGGAAATGTGTGGATGGTGGCGGTCAAATTGCGAAATATTTAGTACAAAATATCAGGGCGATGGGTGGAGTCGTGCGCAATTATTCCGAAGTTAGGCGTTTAAAATTTGGTGAAGGAAAAGGGGCAACCGCTGTTGAATTGACCACCGGCGAAGTCGTTGAAGCCAAGACCTTTATCGCCAACAATCACCCCGCACAGTTGATGGATATGGTTGAAGAAAAGGGTAGGTTGCGGAAAGCATATAAAAACCGAATTCAACGATTGAAGAACTCGATAGCCAATTTTACGGTGCATATAGTGTTTAAGCCAAATAGTTTTCCATATTTGAATCACAACTATTATCACCACGAAACGGACGATGCCTGGGAAACTTTAGAATATCAAGAAAAAGACTGGCCGTCGGGTTATGCCGTTTTTGTTCCTGCTACTTCTAAGTCCAAAAAATGGGCAGATTGTCTAAATGTAATGTCGTATATGCGGATGTCGGAAGTAGAAAAATGGGCGGATACTTTTAACACTGTTCCGAAAAATAAAAGTGACCGTAGCGAGGATTACCAACAATTTAAAACCAAACGAGCAGAAAAATTAATTGATTTATTGGAGCGACAATTTCCAGATATTCGGCAGCACATTCAGTCGTATTACACGTCTACGCCGTTATCGTATAGAGATTATATCGGCACAAAAGACGGTTCGATGTACGGTATTATGAAAGATTCTCGTGACCCCTTGAGTAGCTTCATTACACCTCGCACGAAGATTCCAAATCTGTTTTTGACAGGACAAAACATCAATCTACACGGGGTGTTGGGCGTGACCTTGAGTTCGATGGTGACGTGCGGGCAGTTTTTGGGAATGGGGTATTTAATAGATAAAGTGAAAAGAGCATAATAAATTTTTTGCTAAAATATTGCATAAGGAACTTTTAAAACTTAATTTTGCGTTCTGAAAAATTGAGTAGCAATAATTGTTCATTGCAGATTGCTCATTTTTCATTGTTTTGGTCCTATAGCTCAGTTGGTTAGAGCAACTGACTCATTAAGGATAGTTTTTTGAAATTTTTGATATGGAAGCAAAGTACTGTGTCGTATGTGAAACTTCGTTATCAGGTCAGCAGCAAAAATTTTGCAGCAATGCTTGTAAGCAGAAAAACCATTATCAACGGATAAAATCTCAAACGAATACGTATTTTTCGCAAACAGTTAGGTCGCTTCGGCGGAAGTTAGATTTAATTGAGATGATGGGCGGTAAATGTCAACAATGTGGGTATCATAAAAATTTAGCCGCGTTGCATTTCCACCATGAAAATGCTTCTGAAAAGGAATTTAAATTGGATGCTCGAATGCTTTCTAATAGAAGTTGGGAAGCAATATTTGAGGAATCCAAAAAGTGCGCTTTGTTGTGTGCGAATTGCCATTCAGAACTTCATAACCCAGAGCTTACATTCAAAAATGTACAAAAAATTGTCGATGGTGCCTCCTTTCGGAAACGATAGGATGAGCAGGGGGTTAACTCAGGGAAACCTTAATTTTCGATTTCGCAATTGTCGAAAACTGGCAATCCTGAGCCAAGCCTGGGAAAGGTCATAAAAGTACCCAGGAAGGTGCAGAGACTAGAGAGTGAGCAGACCGTGCAATAAGCTCTCCACGAACGCCCCCCGCCTAAGTTTCAATTCGTTGAAATATGGTGATGATATAGTCCTACCCCTTTACGAAAGTATTGGAAGGTGAATCAGTAGGTCCAAGGTTCAAGTCCTTGTGGGACCACCAATTAAAAAGCTGCGAAGAATTGATTGTCAATTTTTTGCGGCTTTTTTTTGTTTGAACTAAACAAAAGTTATGTTCTCCATTCAAGAAAAACATAAAATTGCTGCTTTTAAAAGTGTCAACGTTTTGAAATGGGCAGTACCCGTATTATGTATTTGTGCGGCTATTGAATATGTTTTAGTCTTTCATCATTCCTTTCTTGCAATGGGAAACAAATATCTATTTATAGATTTGTTATATGCGATTTTTATGATTCCCACCTTGCTACTTCCATTTTTGATATTTGCTGCGATTGTTGGATTTTTTGTAGATGTGGTTTTGATTTTTTTGGAAAGGAAATGAATTCTAATTCGTTTCTTAAGGTCTCCTCTTTATTCCAAACATTTTAACTAATTTTACCCCCAAATTAAAACAAACATGAGCAAGACTTACTTCCATTTCAATCAACAAATCCAAGGTGGAAATGAGCAATAACACCGAATTGTTCCACCCCATCACCACCTCCAACACCTTCGCCACGGTCATCCTTCCGCTCGCGACCCCAACCCCCTATACCTATTCCGTACCCGAAGAAATGGTCGCCGAAATCAAGTTTGGTATCCGCGTTGAAGTACAATTTGGGCGAAATAAAATGTACTCCGCTATCGTCATTCGGGTGCATCAGGACGCGCCAGCGCATACCGTCAAGCCGCTGCTGGGCATCATGGACGAAGAGCCAATTATCACGGAGACGCAGTTGAGATTCTGGCAATGGATGGCGGATTATTATCACTGTACATTGGGTGAAGTGATGGAAGCGGCCTTGCCCGCCAATTTGAAATTATCGAGTGAAAAACGCCTGGTGTTGAGTCCTGTTTTTGATGGTGATTTTTCTAATTTAAGCAATAGTGAATACCTGATTGCGGAAGCGTTGACGATTCAAAATGAAATTACAGTTGGTGATGTGCAGAAGATTTTGAGTCGAAAAACAGTTTACCCCATTATCAACCGTTTATTGGAAAAAAAGGTGCTGTATTTATACGAAGATTTAAAGCAAAAATATAAGCCCAAAAAGGTGGAATTTGTACGCTACGCCGAGCCGTTTCATTCGCAACCTGAATTGCGTGGCGAAGCATTTGAAAAATGCGGAAAAGCGATGAAGCAAGCCGAAACGCTGATGGCGTTCGAGCAACTGTCGCGCGGCGACAAGGAAGTGCGCAAGACTGATTTGAATAAAAAATCAGGTGGAAATGGTTCGGTATTGAAAGCGATGGTAAAGAAGGAGATTTTAGAAATTTATGAAAAAGAAATCAGTCGTGTCGGGGGCTATGAAGATGAAACGATTGAAGCATTTGACTTGTCCGAGCAACAAATTCGCGCGATTACTGAAATAAAAACCACCTTTGAAACCCAAAATGTAACCCTGCTGCATGGCGTGACGGGCAGCGGAAAAACCCGCGTTTACATTGAACTCATTAAGGAGGCAATTGAACGGGGTGAACAGGTGCTGTACCTTTTGCCCGAAGTGGCGCTGACAACGCAAATTATCAACCGACTGCAAAAGATTTTTGGCGATAAAATTACGACATACCACCACCGAATTTCTAATAATGAACGGGTCGATTTGTGGAAAGAAATATTGGAGGGGAGACCAATTGTGTTGGGCGCGAGGAGTGCTATTTTTATGCCATTCACCAATTTAGGTCTCGTCATTGTTGATGAAGAACACGACACTTCTTTCAAACAAGCCGAACCTGCCCCACGCTATCACGGGCGAGATGCAGCGGTTTTATTGGGACATTTGCATGGTGCAAAAGTATTATTGGGAACGGCAACGCCTGGTATTGAAACGTACCACAATGTTCGAACAAAAAAGTATGGCTTGGTAGAAATGCCCGACCGTTTTGGCGGTATTCAAATGCCAGAAATTGTGTTAACAGATGTGAAGCAAGAACTGAAAGAACGCAAATTACAAAGCCATTTTACGAGCGTTTTGATTGAAGAATTAAAGGCAGCTTTGGAACGCGGTGAGCAAGCTATTCTATTTCAAAATCGGCGGGGACACTCGCCGTCCTTACGTTGCGATTCCTGCGGCTGGCACGGTGAATGTAAGCATTGCGACGTGACACTGACTTACCATAAATGGAAAAATCACCTCAATTGTCACTATTGCGGCTACACCACGCCCGTACCGCCTCAGTGTCCTGCATGTGGCAATCCAGAAATTAAATTAAAGGGCTTCGGGACAGAAAAAATCGAGGATGAATTGAAAATTTATTTGCCCGACGCGAAGATTGCCCGCATGGATTTTGACACGGTGCGCACGAAGAATGCCGCATTTAAAATCATCAATGATTTTGAAGAACGACGCATTGATATTTTGGTAGGAACTAAGATGGTGACGAAGGGTTTGGATTTTGAAAATGTGGGCATCGTTGGGGTATTGAGTGCAGACCAATTGCTGCATTTTCCTAACTTTCGAGCGAGTGAACAGGGCTTTCAACTGATTACGCAAGTGGCGGGGCGAGCAGGTCGGAAGAAGAAGCGGGGCAAGGTGATTGTGCAGGCGTTTGATGTGCTGCATCCCGTTTTGAAAGAGGTTTTTGACAATGATTACAATGCCTTTTTTACTCGCGAAATTATGGAACGCCATACGTTTAATTACCCACCGTTTTCGCGTTTGATAAAAATCACATTGAAGCACAAAAAACCTGCGACGCTGAATGATGGAACAAAGCTATTTGCGCATATTTTGAAGCAAAAAATGAAGGAACGAGTACTCGGACCGTCTGTTCCGCATGTCGGGCGAGTACGTGGCTATTATTTGTTGGATATTTTGATAAAATTGGAGAAAGATGCGAAGATTTTGAAACGGGCGAAGGAGGTGATTCGAGAGGCGACAACGGTGCTGCATAAGGAGACGGGGTTTTCGGGGGTTAGGGTGATTGTGGATGTGGATGTGGTTTAGTAAATTGAACCTTTGTTGATGGCTTCCTGAAAGGTTTTATTGCCCATTTTTTTATAGGATTCTAAAATGTCTTTTGCCAATTCAACTGTTTGTGGATTGTCTGAATTTTGAGCAATTTCGTTAATGCGTGATTTGTACTTTAGTTTAGTTTCATCATCTGCGCTTAAAT
>CAYUNA010000005.1:0-8476 GCA_964445895.1 uncultured Saprospiraceae bacterium
TAAAAATTATTTAGATAGAATCTTTCATTGCAATTCGTTTTTTCAAAAAGCATTTGCATTCCACTACACAATAAATATTTTAAACAATGAACAAATTTCTTTACACCCTTTTGCTTTTTTGCACAGCCTATTGTTGCTCTGCTCAGACGCTTTGGACAGGGGATGTCAGTGCGGATTGGCACGACGCTGGCAACTGGACGCAGGGAGTTCCGACGACGGGACAAACAGCAACAATTCCAGGAGCTGCACAAGGCGGAGTTTTTCCGACTATTTCGCAGGTCTTGATAATTGATTTTACTATTCAGAGTTTTGGCGGAAGTATCACCTTCATGGCAGATGCTTTTAATAATGGCTCGGTTGTCAACTCTTCTGGTGGCGTAATGACGCTATCGAATGGCGCGACATTTACCAATTCTGGGACAGTTACTTTTTTGAATGATGGGGTTTTTGAAAACGACGGGACGTTTATTAATTATGGCACATTTAATCAAAATGGTAACGGTATTTTTAATAACAATCCGCAGGGTAGTTTTATTAATTTTGGAACGATTGGTAATATTGGAAACTACAACAACGATGGAACACTCGAAAATCGGGGTAACTTGACCAACAGTAGTCAATTTACTAATAATGGTGTGACGCGTAATTATGGTTTCTTCAGCAATACTTTCGTGAGTACATTCACCAACTCGACCAGTGGGACGTTTGTCAATGAAACCGGTGCGCAGTTATTCATTGATAATGTATTCAATAATAATGGTCAAATAACCGATAGCGGAAGCACAAGTGTGAACGGACAAGGAATGATTAACAACAATGGGACAATGGATTTGAGTGGATTATACACGGTTGGGACGATGTTTAATAATGATGGAACAGTTAATAATTCAGGAAATTTTAGGGTTAACTTTGGTACACTTAATAATAATAGTGTTTGGAATAATACAGGAACACTGAATAATACAGGAAGACTGAATAATAATTCTGGTGCAAATTTGAACAACACAGCTAACCTCTCTGTAGCGAGTTGTTCTAGATTGTTTCAGTACTCTTCTAATGTCATTGATGCTGTGACGAACGATGGAGTAGTATATGAAGTGAGTGGCATAGTGAATACGAATGCGTCGAGTCAAGGACAAGAGTTGACGAACGAAAACGAGAATCCACTACCTTTTGTGGAATGTAAAGATATTAATATTCAATTAGATGCAACTGGTAATGTGGATATTACGCCGGGTGATTTGATTGTAGATGCAGATGCAAAATACTGTAATATCGTAACGGTAGCGGCTGACCAAACTTCTTTCTCTTGTTCAGATTTAGGACCTAATACGGTTGAATTTTCTATTACAGATGGCTTTGGTGGAGTTAGTACTTGTAATTCGATTGTGACAATTATAGAAAGAAGTCCGAATCCTTGTAATACTTCTTTCTTAAACTATTGTGCTTCAACAGCGACAAATAACAGCAGCGAATTTATCCAAAGCGTGTCTATAACGACTTTAGATAATAACTCTGGCGACGATGATGGCTATGCAGATTATACGGATTTGGTTTCGGAATTAGACTTTGGAAATTTCTATGATTTGACCTTAACGCCTGGTTTTCCTAGCAGTTCTCGCTTAGTTTATTGGAAAGTTTGGATAGATTGGAATATTGACGGAGATTTTGATGATGCTGGCGAATTGGTGGTTGATGAAAGTTCAAACAGTCAGATAACAGGTTCTGTAAATGTTCCTGGGACGGCTGTTCCTGGCACAACGAGAATGCGGGTATCCATGAAACGATTTTTACCTCTGGAATCTTGTCAGACTTTTACAAATGGCGAAGTAGAAGATTACACCATTAAAATTAATTCTGACATTATTATTCAAAGATGTCCTGTCAATCAGGTAGTTTCTGCACAGCCAGGTGCAACAACGGCACCAGCAGGGTGGATTCCAGCAAGAGGATTCTCAACCTGTCCAAACAGTACCGAAATTGAATTGATTGAAGGTTTGCCAAATGGTAGCCAATTTCCTTTAGGAGTAACGACGAATACTTTGCAATTTTCAGATGGATGTGATGGTGTGGAGACTTGTAGCTTTACCATTACGGTCAATCCGACTCCTGTAAATTTCAGTTTGGATTGTCCTTCTGATATTATTTTAATGGGTAATGCTAATTTGGGCGGTGCGATTGCGAATTGGATTCCACCATTTCCAGCTGCAACTTGCCCGCAAGGCTTAAATTTTCCAACGCAAATTAGTGGACCATCCTTTGGAGATTTTTTACCAATGGGTAGCTCAACTCAAATTTGCTATGAGACCTCGGACAACTGTGGCAATGTAGACAATTGCTGCTTTTTTCTTTTTGTCCAGGACCCGAATAATTCTTTGAGTATTGATAATTGCCCAGCTTCAGACATCGTATTGGATGCTCAACCTGGGGCAACGGGCGCAACGGTCACTTATGCCAATTTGACGACTACTTCAGATTGCGCGACAGGCGGCATAACTTTAGATATTTTGGATGGTTTGCCAAGCGGCAGCATTTTTCCAATTGGTACAACACAAGTGGTTTATAGAGCATTCGACGATTGTAACTCTGCGGATTTGTGTGAATTTAACGTGACAGTTAATTCAACAGCTTCTACTATTTCAATTAATTGTCCAGATGATGTGGTGTTGAGTGCTGAGCCAGGCGCATTTAGTCAGGTGGTTTCTTGGGCAGCGGTGACAGCATCTTCAGATTGTGCTTCAGGTGCAGTTTCGGTAGCACAGACAGAAGGTTTGCCAAATGGCAGTGCATTTCCAGTTGGAAATACGGTGATTATTTATACGATTTCAGACGGTTGTGGCAATGCTGAAATTTGTACATTTAATGTAACTATTAATGTTTCAGCAGCAACGTTAGATTTGACTTGTCCAGCAGATATTGATGTGGATGCAGGACCAGGAGAAGTGGGTACGATTGTGACTTGGACAGATCCTGCGATTTCGACGGACTGTTTTAATGGTGGAGCAGAAGCAATCTTGGTTTCTCCATTGGTATCGGGTAGCATCTTTCCATTAGGTTCAAAAGAAGTGATTTATTTTGGTAGTGATGATTGTGGAAATACGACAAGTTGTAGCTTTTTTGTAAATGTGAATCCTGTTTCAGCAGATTTAAATATTACTTGTCCGAACGACATTGTACAAACGGTAAATATCAATCAAAATAGTGCGACGGCAACGTGGTCAGCACCAACGACTTCGACGACTTGTAGTGGCAATGTGGCGACGACGCAAATTGCGGGTGTAGCAAGCGGCAGTTCATTTGATGCAGGCGTAACGACGATTACTTATAGTGCGTCGGATGATTGTGGCAATGTAGAAATTTGTTCGTTTACAGTAACCGTTGATGTCAATGTTCCAGCAGACAATGCGGAAATTGACTTGACTTGTTTGGATGACATTACGGTGACGGCAGCTACGGGCGCAAGTTTTGCAAGCGTTGGTTTTGATGTGCCGACGGCGACAACGACTTGTAATACTGGTGGTGGCGGAAGTAGTATTTGTGCTAACCGAACGGTATCCCAGACAAATTCTTGTAGCAGTAATGTTGCTGATTATGCGATGTGGTTGAATTTTAGTGGTTTGCACAATCGTTATACAATGGCAAATGGGCAATTTACAGAATTTACAGATGGAACGGCAACGCTTACAGGAGTTATTACAAATGTAAATGATAGCAACATTCGATTCCAAGTAAATAGCCAATTTTCAGGACGGACAACGATAGCACCTCCAGATAGTCCAAAATCGCATTCTTGTTTATCTCCAAATGTTTCTAATTTTTATTACTACCAAAGTAATACAGGAACACTTACGGGGCAAGGTAGTGCTGCTGGAGCAATACTCCAAGTTCAAAATGTAGGAGAAGCGTTTCAATTAGGAAATGGAGGAAATGTGACACATGATGGATTAGATTTTGGTGCATCAGGTTGGTTGTCTATAAATATTGTACAGCAGCCTTCAGGTAATTTGAACTTAGTATTGGGTTCAAGTTCTCCTAATAATGCGGATTATAATTTGGTTTTGTCAGGAACGGACGCTACTTGTAATGATAATGGAACAGCTGGTTGTAGTGGACCAGACAATATTTCGGGATTCACTTTACTTGGTGAATTTGAAGATTCAAAATATTACGTGTACAATAGTGCGACGAGTTGGACAACTGCCAAAAGTATTTGTGCACAAAATGGTGGACATTTAGCAACGATTTCCAGCCAAGTAGAAAATGATTTTATTCAAAATAATACCAACCCTGCTTCTGGTAGTGTATGGATAGGCTACAATGCAATTGGTACGACGACGTTCTCTTGGGACAATGGCGAACCAAATAGTTACGAAAATTGGCAAGTGGGTGAACCGAATGAAACAACCAATGACGTAGCGGCGCGATTGAGAAAAGATAGCGGAAAATGGACAGATCGACAGTTGACGAATAGTTTTGAGTTTGTTATGGAAATACCTTGTGGTGGCGTAGGCTGCAATAGAGTAACGGATGACTTACAGGTTTTATACGATTTCAGAGAAGGTAGTGGGAATACGATTACCGATGTATCGGGAGTAGGCTCTCCATTGAATTTGACGATAGCGAATCCAAATAATGTGAATTGGATTTCTGGAGGTTGTGGTTTGTCTGTTAATGCAAGTACTATTGCTAAAACAAATGGTGCAGCATCAAAAATTATTTCTGCGGTTAAATCTAGTCATGAAATTACGATGGAGGCTTGGGTCAAACCAGCAAATACAACACAAGGTGGACCATCTAGAATTTCAACTATCTCTGCTAGTACTACTTTGAGAAATACCACTTTGGGACAAGAAGGAGTAGAATATGCAGCTCGCTTAAGAACGTCTTCTACAACAAATAATGGAATTCCTACAATATCTGGGGGGAATGTTTCAACCAGTTTGCAACATGTTGTATATACTCGAAATGCAGCAGGTGTCGAAAAAATGTATGTAAATGGAGCGGAAGTTTATAGTGGAACGCGTACAGGAAATGTTAATAATTGGGACAATGATTACCAGTTTGCTTTATTTAATGAGTTGACAAATAATAGGACTTGGTTAGGTGAAATGTATTTATCAGCTGTTTACAGCAAGGCATTGAGTGCAGCGGAAGTTATGCAAAATTACAATGCAGGAGAATGTTGTGGTGGATCAAGCGAAGCAACTGTGACGCAAATTGCAGGAAATGCACCAAATACGAATTTCCCAGTCGGTACAACAACGGTTATTTACGAAGCAACGGATGCTTGTGGCAACACAGATTATTGCAGCTTCGATGTAACTGTTTTAGCACCAGCAACTAATTTAAGTCTAAACGATTGTCCAACGGACATTACAGTACAAACCGCAGCAGGCGAAGATTTTGCAGCAGTAACTTGGACAGCACCGACGGCAACTTCAGATTGTGCAACGGGCGATGTAGTGGTTAGTCAAATTGCAGGTTTTGCCAGCGGTAGTGCATTCCCAACGGGCGTGACGACGGTGACTTACCGAGCGGTCGATGGCTGTGGCAATGAGCAATTGTGTTCGTTCTTCGTAACGGTAGAAAGTACGCCTGCACCGCCAACGGAAATCACCGTTGATTGTGTAGAAAACTTTACCATTCAAACTTTAGCAGGCGATAATTCTGCTGTAGCAGCATGGACTGAACCGACTGGAACGACAACTTGCGCAGACAGCGACGTAGAAGTTAGTCAAATTGGAGGTTTGCCAAATGGTGGTAATTTCCCAATCGGAACGACGGTTATTTTCTACCGATTAGAAGACGATTGTGGCAACGTGCAAAGCTGCGCATTTAATGTAACTGTAGAAGCAGTTGGTTCAAGTATTGACATTGTTTGTCCATCAAATGTAAGTGTGAATGCAGACCCAGACGCAGATTATGGTGTAGCAACTTTTGCCACAGCAACAGCGACTTCAACTTGTTACACAGGTTCGCCAAGTGTAGCGCAAATTTCAGGTTTGCCATCAGGCAGTTTATTCCCTGTCGGAAATTCTTTAGTCTTTTTCCGTGCAACGGATGATTGTGGAAATGTGGACGTTTGTAATTTCGTCGTAACGGTTAATGCTACACCAATTACGAATATCGACCCATGTATCAATGATGGTGGTGATTCAGATAATGATGGTGTTTGTGATGATAACGATATTTGCGCAGGTTCAGATGATAATGTAGACACTGACGGCGACGGTACACCAGATGGTTGTGATGCATGTCCAAATGACGCATCAGGCGATAGTGATGGTGACGGTGTTTGCGATAGCGAAGATATTTGCCCAGATTCTGATGACAATGCAGATTTGGATGGCGATGGTATACCAAATGGTTGTGATATTTGTCCAGTGGATGTCAATGATGATAGCGACGGCGACGGTATTTGTGACTTTGAAGATATTTGCCCAGGTTCTGATGACCTTGCAGATGCAGATGGTGATGGTATTCCAGATGGTTGTGATGATTTGAATTGTGCTTGTGAAGCAGACGGCGATATAAATGCACCGACCTTACAAGGTGTACCTGCAGATATGACTGTAGAATGTGATAATATTCCAACTGCACCAAATGTTGTTTCAATCGATGATTGTACCGTTAATCCAACTGTTTCTGATAGTGAAGTTATTACTCAGGGAATTTGTGCAAATTCATTTACAATCGAAAGAACTTGGACCGCAACAGATGTTTGTGGCAACACTGCAGTAGCAACACAAACAATTACTGTTCAAGATACTCAGGCTCCTGTTTTCTCAGATGTTCCTGTTGATGTAACTGTTGATGCGAATAGCATTCCAACAAGTAATCCAATGGTATCGGACAAGTGTGACACCAACGTATCTTTAGAGATTACGGATACACAGAGTTATCCAAATCCAGATTGTCAAGATTTCTATGAAATTGAGCGTATTTGGACGGCAACTGATGCTTGTGGAAACAGTGTTCAGGCTGTTCAAATCATTACTGTTTTGGATGATTCTAATCTTTTAGATGATGACAATGATGGTGTTTGTAATGCAGATGATATTTGTGCAGGGTTTGATGATAATATGGATACGGACGGCGATGGCACACCAGATGGCTGTGATACTGTCAATTGTATTCCTGGTGATGCTTGTGATGATGGCGATGCGAATACCGAAAACGATATTTTTGATGAAAATTGTGGTTGTGCAGGTACGCCGATTGCTTGCGATGACGATGACAACGACGGTGTTTGTAACGCAGATGATCAATGCGAAGGCTTCGACGATTCTATTGACAATGACAACGATGGCATTATCGATGGTTGCGATCCATGTCAAACAGGTGCGACTTGTGATGATGGTGATGCAAATACTGAAAATGATGTTTTCGATGCGAATTGTGGTTGTGCAGGTACGCCAATCTCTGGCGAACCAGATTGCGATAATATCACAATTACGGCTGGTGCAAATAGCATTATTGTTACCAATTTAGGTGGCGCACCGATTTCTTCTTTACAAATTTTCAACTCAGTCTATCAAACAGAGTTTAGTTGCTTTGCAGATTGTAGTGATACAGAAACCCTTACAGTAACGCCAGGCACTTACTACGTTTACGCAAAATACTACGAAGCCAATTACCAATTGATTTGTGAGAACGTGCAAACGATTATAGTAACCGACGCACCTTGTGACGATGATGACAACGATGGTGTTTGCAATGACATTGACCAATGTGAAGGCTTTGATGATTCGATTGATATGGACAATGACGGCATTGTTGATGGCTGTGACCCATGTCAAACGGGGGCAACTTGCGACGACGGTGATGCAAATACCATCAATGATGTATTTGATGCTAACTGTAATTGTGCAGGTGAAATTGATTTATGTGATGGTACAGGTGATTCGGATGGCGACGGCGTATGTGATGCAATTGATGAGTGTCCAGGTTTTGATGATTCTATTGACAATGACAACGACGGTATTGTTGACGGTTGTGACCCATGTCAAACGGGGGCGACTTGTGATGATGGCGACGCGAATACTGAAAATGATGTTTTTGATGAAAATTGCAACTGTGCAGGTACCGCAATTCCAGTCGGACCAGATTGCGATAATATCACAATTACAGCTGGTGCAAATAGCATTATCGTTACCAATTTAGGTGGCGCACCGATTTCTTCTTTACAAATTTTCAACTCAGTCTATCAAACAGAGTTTAGTTGCTTTGCAGATTGTAGTGATACAGAAACCCTTACAGTAACGCCAGGCACTTACTACGTTTACGCAAAATACTACGAAGCCAATTACCAATTGATTTGTGAGAACGTGCAAACGATTATAGTAACCGACGCACCTTGTGACGATGATGACAACGATGGTGTTTGCAATGACATTGACCAATGTGAAGGCTTTGATGATTCGATTGATATGGACAATGACGGCATTGTTGATGGCTGTGACCCATGTCAAACGGG